>JAXDZY010000140.1:0-49607 GCA_034086685.1 Lachnospiraceae bacterium | reverse complement strand
TCTACCAATCAGGTTCTTTTCGTTGTATAATGAGTTTGTCGTACAGGGTCACTTTCCTTTGTAATAGTTGTAGCAAGCTTATTATACATCAGAAAGTCCCTGTACGATATTTTTTATTCAAAAAGTTGTAAAGTGGTGTTTTACAATCTGTACATATGATTATGAAGGAAATCAGTACGCAGACGAATTTACTATCAGGAAAACCGTCGGTGTATCTTCATCCGATCTTTTAAAAGAGGCTGATGCAGTAAATGAGAAATATTTTACAGAAGACAGTGTGAAAGTACTGCAGAAAGCAGAAGAAACTCTGAAAGAACTGTGTGTGCTTGATGATCCTTTTTCTGAATTTGCTTCTGAAAATTATGGTAAGGACGCGGATCCTTTCACCGGATACGGTTCTGTTAAATCAGAATACAGAGGTACAGATGCAGAAGGAAATTCAGTCAATCGCCTGGCAGAAGGCAATTCCACACTGCTGGATAAAACCATCTATACCCAGTTAAATGGAGAAGAAGTTCCGATCGTCAGCGGCAAGACCTATTCAGCTGCAAAACAGAGTTTGATAAAGGCTATGACACAGCTGAAACTGATTAAAACCATGAAGAATGGAAAGTAAAAAAGACAGGTTTACACCGGGGCTTTACGCCGCAGTTATTCTTATCCTGATTGCTGCAGTCATCTTTTACCGGAATGTGGAAAGAACTCCGCTTATTGCCGGGGATAATACGGAATTTGCCAAAGCCGTGGTACTGGAAGTAGTCAGCGAAGAACCTGCCGAAGAAGGGATTGATGCTGGAAACCAGCAGCTTCTTCTTAAAATCACTTCAGGAAAGTTTAAAGGTGAAACGGTGGAAGGAAGCAGCATGAATGGTTATCTTTACGGTGCTTACTGTGAAACGGGTACAAAGGTAATCGTCCGTCTGAGTGAATACAATGGTTCCATTGCTGCAAGCGTCTATAATTATGACAGAGAATTTCCCATTGTAATGATTGTGGTATTTTTTCTGGCTGTCATGTGGATTACAGGCGGAAGAAGAGGGATTCATTCCATTTTGGCACTGATTTTTACTTTCTGTGTTATCCTTGGGATTTATATTCCGATGATTTATCTGGGGTGTTCCCCTTTTCTGGCAGCAGTTATGTGCGTGGCGCTGATTACAACCGTGTCAATTCTTCTCATCGGCGGAATGACCAGAAAATCATTCTGCGCCACATTGGGAACTGTGGCAGGCGTGGTGGCAGCAGGTCTGATTGCCGTAATATTCGGAAAAGCAGCCCACATTAACGGCGATAATGTGGAAAATATAGAAACTCTGATCTATATCGGACAGAATACAAAACTTAATATCAGCGAAATGCTGTTTTCAGGAATTCTGATTTCCTCGTTGGGAGCAGTGATGGATGTAGCCATGTCCATTGCTTCCGCTCTTACGGAAATCAGTGAAAAATCTCCGGAAATTACCGGGAAAGAGCTGTTTGGATCAGGCATGCAGATCGGACGGGACATGATCGGAACCATGTCCAACACTCTGATACTGGCTTATGTGGGAAGTTCCGTAAATACATTGATGATTATCTATGCATATCAGTATTCAGCACATCAGGTATTCGGAATGTACTCCATCGGCATCGAAATCATGCAGAGCCTCTCGGGAACACTGGGAGTTATATTGACGGTTCCTTTTGTCTCTGCGGCAAGCGCATATTTCCTGTGTGAAAGAAAATAAAAACAATCCCTGATGTTCTCCTTAACCGGAGCTGTCATCAGGGATTGTTTTTAACATGAAACCTGAATCAGACTGAATCAAATTCCGCAAACTCAAATGATCTGTCTAAAGAATAATGTATTTGAGTATAAAAAGGATAGCCAGTACATACATAAGAATGCTGATTTTCTTTTCCTTTGCTTTTCCTGAAATCAGGTTGATTACTGCATAGGAGATTACGCCCATTGCAATCCCTTCGGAAATACTGTACATGAAAGGCATTGCAATAATGCTGATATAGCAGGGAATTGCCTCGGTGTAATCGGAGAAATCAATCTTCAGGATGGAGGTGATCATCAGGAAACCTACAATAATCAGGGCAGGAGCCGTTGCAAAGGACGGGATTGCCAGGAAGATGGGTGACAGGAACAGAGAGAGTCCGAAAAGGACAGCCGTTACAATTGAGGTCAGACCGGTACGGCCGCCTTCTGCAACACCTGATGCACTTTCTACGAAAGTTGTGGTGGTGGATGTACCGAAAACAGCACCAATAGAGGTCCCTACGGCATCTGCCATCAGAGCACTGCGGATATTGGGAAGTTTTCCGTCTTTATCCAGCATGTCTGCCCTGGAGGCGACACCGATAAGTGTTCCCAGAGTATCAAACATATCTACAAACAGGAAAGCGAACATGATTGTCAGAAAATCCAGAGAAATAATGCCGCTGAAGTCCATCTTCATGAAAGTGGGTGCCATACTGGGGATGGAGAGACCGGCGCTGAAATCGGGGAGCACGCTGTACATGCCAAGTTTGGGATCGGGCTGATACAGGCCGGTCAGTTCGCATATGATGCCGAGAATCCATGTAATCAGTATGCCCCAGAGAATATTGCCTTTTACGTTTCTGATCAGCAGGATGGCTGTGATCAGGATACCCATCAGTGCCAGTACAACGGTGATGCCTTCAGAACGGAAGGTTCCCGCATCAATGGATTTCTTGAAAGAGTACACGGTAACCAGTGTGGTACTGTCCACAACGATTTTTGCGTTCTGCAGACCGATAAATGCGATGAACAGGCCGATGCCGGCAGATACTGCGTATTTCAGATTTTTGGGAATGGCATTGAAAATAGCCTCACGTACATTGGTCAGAGACAGAACGATGAAGGTGATACCTTCAACAAATACGGCTGCCAGAGCCATCTGCCAGGTGTAGCCCATGCCAAGTACAACCGTGTAGGCAAAATATGCATTCAGTCCCATGCCGGGAGCCAGTGCAAAAGGATAATTGGCAAACAGAGCCATGAAAAGTGTTGCAACGCAGGAAGCGAGAGCAGTTGCTGTAAATACAGCACCGGAGTCCATACCTGATGCGCTCAGAATGTTGGGGTTGACTGCCAGAATATATGCCATGGTCATGAAGGTGGTGATACCTGCCATTACTTCTGTTTTAACATCGGTATGGTGTTCTGAAAGATGGAAGACCCGTTCCAGGGTTCCCTGATTTGATTTGTTTTCCATAAGATAAACCTCCTCTGGTAAAATAGTAGTGGTATACAACATTCATAAGGGTAACATAAATAAAAGTAGAATAAAAGCGAAATATGGACATTTTCACTTAAAAAAGCACTATTTTATGTTCGGCTTGTATAATATTGTTGACTTTTACCTATAAGAAGCTTATAATCATTGTATACATTTTTAGTACAGTATAGTGGTTCATAGTCTGAAAGGTGTGCGATATAATGAAAGGGGGATTCATTGTGGATTATAGTGCAATGATTGAAAACAGAAAATCTGTAAGAGCTTTTCGCAAAGACAGTGTTTCTGATGCGGTTATCTCAGAGATTGATTCTTTTTACAGGACTGAATGTCATCGTCTGGTTCCTGCAATCCGGACACAGATCCGGTTTTTTGGAATAGAAGCCAGAGAAGCTCTGGAAGGAGCAGCAGGTTACAATGATTTTCTGGTTGGAGCACCGCAGTATCTGGTATTGCTTTCTGAAAATGCTGAGTATGCCGAAGAAAATGCCGGTTATATGATGGAAGATATGGTGCTTAAGATGACGGATATGGGAATCGACAGCTGCTGGCTGACATTTTTTGATGCCTCCAGAGTAAAGGAAGCTCTGAAGCTGGATACCGATATGCAGGTTGCAGCTATTGTTGCATTCGGATATGGAGAGAAAAAGACCAAGAGAATGCGTCTGAATATTCTGAGTATGGCTAATGTTACAAAGGCGGCAAAGAGACATTATTATGATCCCAAAGTCAGCATCGATGATATTGTTTTCATGGATAGATGGGGACAGAGTGAAGGCGTAGAAGATCATATCGGTTTTTATGATGATATTCTCTGGAATTGCTTCCGTGCAGCAACGCTTTCACCCAGCTACATGAACAGACAGCCTTACGGTTTTGTAATTCATGGACAGCATCAGATTTCTCTGATCAGAAAGCCGGATGAATTTACAGACGATGTGAGTGCAGGTCTGAATCTTGGTATTGTTATGCTTCATTTTGCAGCAGTTGCAGAACAGTTTGGCGGTAAGGCCGGCTGGAAGCCGGGAGATGACGGCACAGGTGTTTCTCTTCCCGAAGGTTTTTCTGTGGCAGCAAGCTGTGATATATAAAAGCCGGTTATTCACTGAATATGTAAGGGATAATTGCAGGCTGTGACGGGGAATCAGGTTACATATAACCAATAGATAATAAACGGACGGTATTCTGACCGGTGAGGGCAGAGATATCGTCCGTTTTTACATGGTGCGTCTGACAGCACATGTTTTCGTATCTACTTATTTCATGTCTTTCAGAAATGCACGGTATCCGCGTACAGCTTCATAAATATCCGCTTTGCTGGAAATCTCCATGGGAGCATGCATGCAGAGCAGTGCAAGACCGCAGTCAATGACTTCCATACCGAATTTGGCCATGATCCATGCGATGGTTCCGCCTCCGCCAAAATCAACTTTACCCAGTTCAGCTGTCTGGAAAGCCACCTGATTGTCATCCATAACTTTGCGGATAGCTGCCATGAATTCCGGATTGGCGTCGCTGGAGCCTGATTTGCCTCTGGAACCGGTATACTTGTTGAAGACCAGACCTTTTCCAAGATAAGCGGAATTCTTCTTTTCAAATGCTTCCGCATACAGAGGATCATAACCGGCACTTACATCGGAAGACAGCATTTTGCTGTTCTGCAGAGTGCGGCGTACGGATATATCGGAAGGGTAACCGCACAGAGCCAGCAGTTCCGCAGTCATATTTTCAAAGAAACGGGACTGCATGCCGCTTGCTCCGTAGCTTCCGATTTCTTCTTTATCAACCAGAAGGCAGCAGGAGGTTCTGTCAGGCGTATCCATATCCAGCATGGCCATCAGAGAAGTGAAAGCACAGATGCGGTCATCCTGCCCGTATGCCATGATCATGCTGCGGTCAAATCCCAGATCTCTTGCTCTGCCGGCGGGAACAATTTCCAGCTCGGCAGAAAGGAAATCATCCTCCTCTATCTGATAAGTATCCATCAGCATCTTCAGAATGTTGGCTTTTACAGCATCTTTTTCCTCATCCTTCAGAGGAATGCTTCCTATGAGCAGATCAAGGTTTTCTCCTTCGATTACTCTGGATGCGGTTTTTTCCATCTGACTTCCTGACAGATGAACCAGAAGGTCTGTGATGGTGAATACCGGGTCGGAATCTTTCTCACCGATATTTACAGTCACAGAAGTACCATCTTTACGGATAATTACACCGTGCAGAGCCAGCGGAATGGTTACCCACTGATATTTTTTGATTCCGCCGTAATAATGTGTATCCAGATAGGCAAATCCGGTATCCTCGTAAAGAGGATTCTGCTTCACGTCAATACGGGGAGAATCAATGTGCGCCCCCAGAATATTCATGCCGTTTTCCAGAGGTTCTTTACCAATATGGTACAGAACCATGGTTTTTTCATTGTATACGGCATAAACTTTATCTCCCGTGCTCAGTTTTTTCTCCTGACGGATGCAGTCAGCAAGCGGGATATAGCCGGCTTCTTCAGCCATCTTTACGGAAACACGAACACATTCGCGCTCTGTTTTACCTGCATCGATACAATTTTTGTACAGATTATTCACCTGTTCCATTTTTTCAAAATGTTCGGGCCCAAAAACTTCCCATAATGATTTTTTTTCCATAAGTTTATGTATTCCTTTCCTTATTGATTGGGCTTTTGAAATTCGCGCTTTCAATAGTCAAGTGTAAATAATTGTCATATGCGCTCGTTTTCAGATGAATTATATCATAAATGCGGGGAAAAGTTCAGTCATTTTGATTTTCTATTCCTGACTTCCTGTATTAAAGCGGTGATTCTGCATATCAGACTATTTTCCGTTTTAAGCATGGCAGGAATTTCAGGTAAATTTCAGAAGACTTTTCTGGAGCTGTTTGCGGATCCTCTGGACTCTCATTTTGACGGAATCAGGGCTGGTATGATATTCTTCAGCCAGTTCTTTGTAATTATATCCTTCTTCGTAATGCCGGATGATCAGACGCAGATCCTGAGGATTCAGCTGCCTGGCCAGTTCCGGATAAAGATCCAGGACGGCGATCGACTGATCTTCGAAACCGGCATCATCGCTTAAGGTTTCCGCAATTGTGCTCAGTTCCTCGTAGTACAGAGTTTCTTCCAGACAATGCAGCATCCGGTAACGGGCGGTCTGATACAGCCATCCTGCAATATTTTCATGATTCTGAAGTTCGTCGGCTTTCTGATAAGCAATCAGAAGAGTTTCCTGAACAATATCAGCGGCGAGTGTCCGGTCTTCACAAATCTTTCTGGCGTACTGATACAGGGGTTTGTAGTATGTCTGGGAAAGCATCACAATAAAATCTTCATTCGTCATAGCAGACCTCCATACAGGCAGGTATTTCTATCTGTTTTTGTGTTAACTTACAGTATATTCCGGAAACAGAGCTGTTTTAATTATTTTAAACGTTAATTTATTACGAAAAAAACAGGGGTGTTTACGGATATCAGAGAAAATGATAAGATTAATGTGATCTTAATTCATATTTAAAGGAGGAACAGGTTTTGAGATACGAAGAACTAGATATAAAAGCTGAGGGATATGAGGGGACGGGGAAACTGGTGATGTATCTGCTGGATAATTCTCCTGAGATGCATCCGCGCCGGAAACGGCCTCTGGTGCTGATCTGTCCCGGCGGCGGATATGCCATGACCTCTGACAGGGAAGCGGAGCCGCTTGCCATGCGCTTTCTTGCCATGGGATATCACGCAGCCGTGCTTCGGTATTCGGTGGCACCGGTTCGTTACCCTTCCGCTTTGTTTCAGCTGGCAAAATCGGTTATTTATCTGAAAGAACATGCGGATGAACTGTTTGTGGATGCAGACAGGATCGTTATACAGGGATCGTCTGCCGGCGGACATCTGGCCGCCAGCTTTGGTGTTTTCTGGAATCGTCCTTTTCTGGCAGAGGGACTTGGAGTATTGTCTTCCATGTTAAAACCTGCCGGTCTGATGCTCAGTTATCCGGTTATTACATCCGGTTCCTTTGCACACAGAGGTTCCTTTGAAAATCTGCTGGGCAGTGGGGAACAGGAGCTTAGAGAAATGATGTCTCTGGAAAAGCAGGTGACGGAAGATACTCCCAGAACTTTTCTGTGGCATACGGAGCCGGATGATGTTGTGCCGGTGGAGAATTCCATTCTGTTTTTTCAGGCACTTCATGAAAAAGGAGTGCCTGTGGAAATGCATATTTATCCGGTTGGCGGTCATGGTCTGGGTCTTGCCGATTATGAAACTGCCAATTCGGATGGATACGGGGTTCAGAAAGAGTGCCGGAGCTGGATTCATCTGGCAGAGCTGTGGATGAAGAACAGCTTTACCACGAATTGTTTTTCATAATATTCTCGGAGATGTGGGCCAGGATATCGATGGAATGTTCGATATCCACCTGCATCTGCTGCATTTCAAGAAAGGCATGAAATCCCCCCTGGATGACAACCGTAAGCCGGATATTTGTTTCCAGGTCACTGCGCAGTTCCGGATATTCATGGAATATCATTTCCTTTATCTGTATTTCCAGTTTCTGAATCAGACAGCTTCTCCGGGAGCCGGAAAAAAGTGTAGCGAGCATCTGAGACTGGGAAGTTATGGCAATAAAAATTTCCTTTGTCAGATTGTAGGAATCGGACAGGATTTTTCCGGGATCGGGAATAGAGCGGAGAATGGATGCAATCATTTCATTCTCCAGACTTTCCGACAGATCGTAAATATCTTTATAATGCTTGTAAAAGGTGGCCTTGTTGATAACTGCCAGTTCAGCCAGTTCAGTTACCGTGATTTTTTCAATGGGTTTTCTCGAACGCAGTTCAAGAAATGCATTGATAATGCTGTTGCGGGTCTTTTGAATTCGTAAATCCATAAGTGTATCCTTTCATATATATAATGTTCCGTATTTCAACAGATTTTCTGAAGAGTTGTTTAAGTAACAAACGGGAAGGATTGCTGATTGTATATTTTTTCGAAATCGCTATACTTAGGATATCAAATTAATCGACGACAGTCAATTAAATAATGAGGGTCGTTTTTTCCGGAAAAAGCTGCTTTTTGATAAAATTACTATGAGGTGATTGATTATGGACATGTATGGATTTTATACGGGAAAAATTTTTGATGCTTATGAATATCTGGGATGTCATCTGGAAAATAATGGAGCAGTGTTTCGGGTATTTGCACCTGCGGCCATAAAGATTGCACTGATTGGAGAGTTTAATTCCTGGCAGGAGATGCCCATGCAGAAAATGTATGATGGGAATTTCTGGGAATGCTATGTGACCGGTGTGAGAGAAGGCATGATGTATAAGTACAGGGTCTACACCCGGGATGGACGGCGTATTGATCACTGTGATCCTTATGGATTTGGGATGGAACTGCGCCCCCGGAGTGCATCTATTGTGCGCAATATGAAAAAATACTTGTTCCAGGATACTGACTGGATACACAGGAGATCGGACTGCATAAACAAACCGCTGAATATTTATGAAGTCCACGCCGGCTCCTGGAGAATGCCGGATGGGGGCGGCTGGTATAACTACTGTCAGCTGGCCGATATGCTGATTCCTTATCTGAAGGAATATGGCTATAATTATGTGGAGTTTCTGCCTTTGAACGAGCATCCATGCGATGAGTCGTGGGGGTACCAGAGTACCGGCTTTTTCAGTCCCACTTCCAGGTATGGAACAGCTGATGATCTGAAACAGATGGTGGATCGGTTTCATCAGAATCAGATCGGTGTGCTGCTGGATTTTATTCCGGTTCATTTTGCGGTGGATGACTATGCTCTGGCGGATTTTGACGGAACACCTCTTTATGAATATCCTCATCAGGATGTGGGGCACAGCGAGTGGGGCAGCAGAAATTTCATGCATTCCAGAGGAGAGGTCTGCAGTTTTCTGCAGTCCAGTGCCAATTACTGGCTGAAGGAGTATCATTTTGATGGGCTTCGGATGGATGCCATCAGCAACATGATCTACTGGCAGGGCGACAAATCACGTGGGGTAAATAAAAATGCCACGGATTTTCTCAGGTATATGAATCAGGGGCTGAAAAAACTTCACAGAGGAATTATTCTTGCTGCAGAGGATTCCACTTCATTCACCGGTGTGACCCGAAAAGATGGGAAAGAGAGTCTGGGCTTTGACTACAAATGGGATATGGGATGGATGAATGATACCCTTGCTTATTTTGAGGAAGATCCCTGTATGAGGAAAGAACATTATCATAAACTGACATTTTCCATGATGTATTATCCCGAAGAAAATTATCTCCTTCCGCTGTCTCATGATGAGGTGGTTCACGGAAAAAAGACTATTCTTGATAAGATGTATGGTGAATATGAAGATAAATTTGCCCAGGACCGTGCCATGTATACGTATATGTATGCTCACCCGGGTAAAAAACTGAATTTTATGGGGAATGAGCTGGGACATTTTCGTGAATGGGATGAGAAACGGGAACTGGACTGGAATCTGCTGGATTACCCCATGCATCAGGGATTTCACCGGTTCATGAAGGATCTGAACCATATCTATCTGAAAAATGCTCCATTCTGGAAAAAAGATTATGAAAACGGCGGGTTTTTCTGGGTGAATTGTAATGAAGAAGAAAGGGGGATTTACAGTTTTCTCAGAAGTGATGGCAGAGGATTCATACTGTGCCTGTTTAATTTTTCCGGTCAGGACTGCAGATCCTATAAAGTGGAACTGCCCGGAGACCTGCCGTGCGGCCAGGTGCACAGTGCGCGCCTGTTTTTTGACAGCAGCTGCGTGGAATATGGCGGAAAACCTTCCAGTGAAGTCGGACATGTATTCCCTGTTTCCGGCAATCAGTTTGAACTTCCTGTGGAACGTTTTTGCGGAAAACTGTTCTGGCTTTAGTCAGATATGATTTCCTGTATAGATTGTTGTATTTTGCGATTATTATTTGACGTATTTTAGGTATTATGATAGAATATAAATAACATAGTTGATGGAACCTGATGGAAAGAAAGGAACGGGGAAGCCGCAGTCTGTGCTGCAGGAGACCGGTACCTGCCTGACCGGAAGAGGAAGTCAGTCAATAAACGATACATCGACTCTGACAGTAAGGTATTTTCCGAACGGGAATAGTCGCGGTACACGAAAAAACAGGATATTTTCAGGATTATATTCTATGATTAAACTCCTTTATTGTGTAGTTGCCCTTGCCGGGTTGATGTGCAGTAAAGGAGTTCTTTTTATGTTAAAAATAGCTGTTTACGGAAAGGGCGGTATCGGAAAGTCAACAGTTACCAGTAATCTGGCGGCGGCATTTGCCATGCTTGGGAAAAAAGTAATTCAGATCGGGTGTGATCCCAAGGCAGATTCCACTATCAATCTGCTGGGAGGTGTGCCGCTGAGGCCGGTTATGAATTATATGCGGGAAGTGGATCAGGAGCCGGAAAAGATTGAGGATATAGCCAAACGGGGATTTGGCGATGTGCTGTGTATTGAGACAGGAGGCCCCACACCGGGTCTGGGATGTGCCGGAAGAGGAATCATTGCCACATTCAATCTGCTGGAGGATCTGGAATTGTTTGAAACATGTAAGCCGGATGTGGTTCTGTATGATGTACTGGGTGATGTGGTGTGCGGCGGATTTGCAGCTCCTATTCGGGAAGGTTATGCGGAGAAAGTGCTGATTGTAACCTCCGGTGAGAAAATGGCTCTTTATGCTGCCAATAATATTAACAGTGCGGTCAGGAATTTTGAGGATCGCAGCTATGCAAAGGTGTTTGGCATTGTTATGAACCGGAGAAATGTGGAAAATGAGGAAGAGAAGGTCCGGGCTTTTGCGGATTCTGTGGGACTTCCTGTTGTAGGGGATATTCCCAGAGATCATGATATTAACCGGTTTGAGGATATGGGAAAAACCGTTATTGAAGGAAATCCGGAGCTTCCCATCAGTAAGAGATTTTTTGATCTGGCCAGGATGCTGCTGGAAACGGAGGATTAACATGGAAAGAAAGCCATATTGGATTACAGCCGCTGATCTGGCGCAGAAAGGAAAGGATGATATCCCTCCACAGCTGATCAGCAATACACATTTGATCTACAGCTCACCTGCGACGCTGGCATTCAACTCACCGGGTGCACAGGGGTTCGGTGTAAAAAGAGCGGGTCTGGCAATTCCGGGCTCGGTCATGCTTCTGGTGGCTCCCGGCTGCTGCGGACGCAATACTACGCTTCTGGCAGAGATGAAAGAGTATCACAACCGGTTTTTCTATCTTATGATGGATGAGACGGATATTGTTACAGGGAGACATTTGAAAAATATTCCTCAGGCAGTACAGGAAATCTGTGAGTCTCTGCCTGAGATGCCTTCCGTAGTCATGATCTGTCTGACCTGTGCAGATGCGCTTTTGGGTACAGATATGGAACGTGTCTGCCGTAAGGCCATGGAACAGGTGAATATTCCGGTACTCCCCTGCTACATGTATGCACTGACCAGAGAAGGACGCAAGCCTCCCATGGTTCATGTGCGTCAGTCTATTTATTCTTTGCTGGAGCCCATGAAAAAACAGCCGGCAGCGGTGAATCTCCTGGGATATTTCGCTCATCTGATCGATGATTGCGAGCTTTATGATCTGCTGCATCAGATGGGTATCCGTACAATACGTGAAATTTCCCGCTGCAGGGATTATGAAGAATATAAGCAGATGGCATCAGCCAATTTTAATCTGGTGCTGAATCCGGAAGCACGTTTTGCCGCCCAGGACATGCAGAAACGGCTGGATATCCCTTCTGTGGAGCTGACCCGTCTTTATCAGCTGGATAAGATTCAGAATCAGTATCATATATTTGCTTCGGCGCTGGGGGTATCCATTGATGATCAGAAGTATTTTGATGAAGCACAGGAGGCGGTTGCATGCTTCCGTGATGAATATCCGGATACGGTATTTTCAGTGGGAGAAGGATGCAATGCAGATCCCTTTGAACTTTCCCTGGCATTTCTGCAGTACGGTTTCTGTGTGGCTGAAATTTTCGGAAATCCGTCGGCAGAGAATTTTGTGTATATTAAGAAGATAGCAGCACTGAGTCCCAATACCCGGATTTATTCCAATCTGGAGCCGACCATGCTGTACTATGACTGCGGTGAGGAGTTTGCTGATGTGACCATCGGACGGGATGCGGCTTACTATCATCCGGATTGCCCCAATGTGGAATGGAGCGAGGACATTCAGCCTTTCGGATATGCGGGAGTCAGGCTTTTGTTTGAACAGCTGTTAAAAACAAGGCGTAGTGCGGGAAAGGAGCGTGCGGTATGAAGGGTCTGAGAAAATATCTGGCTCCGTTTGCTCCGGATCAGTCCGGTGCTTCGGCAGTTCTCAGTGATCTTGGCGGTATTATTGTTATCTGCGATGCCGGCGGCTGCGCCGGCAACATCTGCGGCTTTGACGAACCCAGATGGTTTATGAAAAAAAGTGCCATATTCAGCGCAGGTCTGAGAGATATGGATGCAATACTGGGCCGGGATGACCGGCTGGTGGAAAAGCTTTCTGATGCAGCCGGAAAGATTCATGCAGAATTTGCGGCTATTATCGGAACGCCGGTGCCTGCTGTAATCGGTACCGATTATCATGCACTGAAACGTATGGCTGAAAAACGGATCAATCTTCCTGTCATGACTGTGGATACAGCCGGTATGGAGCTTTATGATGTGGGTGAGGAGAAAACCTGGCTGGAGCTGTTTCGTACCTTTGCACGGGAACGATTACCTGAAGAACAGGGAAGTGTGGGGATCATCGGAGCAACGCCTCTGGAGATCCACAGCATGGAGGCTCCAAAGGAGATGGAACAGAAGCTTCTTGAAGAAGGATATAAGAAAGTCTATTGTTATGGAATGGGTGCCGGGATCGACCGGATCAGGGCTGCGTCTTCTGTTGAAAAAAATCTGGTTATAGCTCCGTCCGGTCTGAAAGCGGCCCGGTATCTGAAGGAACAGTTCGGGACTCCTTATGAGGTGGATTACCCGGTGGCAGCGGATCTTCTTCGGGAAAAACTGTCAGAGCAGGGACTTGGCATGGAAGCTCTGCAGGGAAAAAAGATCCTGATCATGCATCAGCAGGTTCTGGCCAATGCCATTCGAAGGGAACTGGAAGGTATGGCAGATTGTACGGTTGCTACCTGGTTTATGCTGAAAAGGAAGCTGAAATCAGAGAAGGATATTCATCTGACGGAGGAAGATCAGTTTACGGAATTGATTGCCGAAGAAAACTATGATGTGATCATCGGCGATAACATTCTGCGGAATGCGGTTTCAGACTTTCAGGGAATTTATGTAAACATGCCGCATTTTGCAGTTTCGGGAAAACTGTAGATGTTCAGGAAAGGTATGGATGCTTATGGAAGATAAAAAGAGGCTGGTGAATGAAAAAAAAGTACTGGCCCGGGTGTACGGAATTGTTCAGGGTGTAGGTTTCAGGCCCACAGTCAGCCGCCATGCAGCCCGATGTCATGTGAGAGGAAGTGTATGCAACAAAGGGCCGTATGTGGAGATTAAGGCCCAGGGAACTGAAACGGAAGTTGATGCATTTCTTCATGAAGTGGAATTTAATCCGCCGGAGCGTTCTTCTATTTTGAAAATGGATGTTCATCCCTTAAGTGATGAGGAAAATTTTTCCAGTTTTGAGATCATAGAAAGTGAAAAAATCAGGGGTGAGATTTTTGTATCACCGGATATTGCCACCTGTCCCAGATGCAAAAAAGAATTATTTGATAAAAATGACCGGCGTTATCTTCATCCTTTTATTAATTGTACCTGCTGCGGTCCCCGGCTGACGATTCTGGATTCCATGCCGTATGACCGGGTAAGAACCAGTATGGGTGAATTTCCCATGTGTCCGGAATGTGAGTATGAATATACCCACGCAGAGACCAGACGGTATGATGCACAGCCGGTGTGCTGTAATGACTGCGGCCCGGAGGTTTATCTTCTGTCCGGCTCGGGACAGGAAAAGGAGCCGCTTCCTGCCATGGAGAGGCGGGCTGCCGTATCAGCATCCGGTAAAAAGATGGCAGACCGTACCTTTGTCAGAAAGCCTCTTCCGGCTTCCGTAGTGGGACGTGAGGCGATTATTCAGACAAGGCAGGTGATAAAGGACGGAGGAATTGCTGCCATCAAAGGAATCGGTGGATTCCATCTTTGCTGTGATGCTACCAATCAGCAGGCTGTGGAACGGCTGAGGAGACTGAAAGCACGACCTGCCAAGCCCTTTGCCGTGATGATGCGGGATTTGGAGACCGTTGAGAGGGAGTGCCGGGTGGAACCGGAGCAGCTGGAGGTTCTGGACGGACATCAAAAGCCGATAATCCTGCTGAAGCGCAGGGAGGGCGGACAGATCTGCCGGGCAGTGGCACCGGATAATCCGAAGATTGGCGTGATGCTTCCCTATGCACCTGTTCAGATGCTGATTTTTACATATGATGATGGTATTCAGATGCCCGACTGTCTGGTGATGACCAGCGGTAATGTGTCAGGCGCCCCTATCTGCCGTGATGATACGGATGCTCTTAATGAGCTTTCGGGTATGTGTGATGTAATTTTGTCTCATAATCGTCTGATCCGTCTGAGGGCAGATGATTCTGTTATGGATTATTTTGAAGGGAAACCCTATATGATACGCCGTTCCCGGGGATATGCCCCCCTTCCTTTCATGACCTCAGGTGGGTTTGAAGGAGAAGTGCTGGCAGTGGGCGGTGAGTTGAAAAATACATTCTGTATCGGCAAAAATGATCTGTTTTATCAGTCACCCTATATTGGGGACATGGGAGATCTCAGGACTGTAAAAGCTCTTAAAGAATCCATTGTCCGTATGGAAGGTCTTCTGGAGGCATCCCCCACTGTGGTGGCATGTGATCTTCATCCCCGGTATAATACCACTTACGTGGCACAGGAGCTGGGGCTTCCGGTGATTACCGTTCAGCATCATTATGCGCACATTGCAGCCTGCATGGCGGAAAATGATTATTCACAGCCGGTTATCGGCATTTCCTTTGACGGTACCGGTTACGGAGCAGATGGAACCATCTGGGGAGGAGAAATACTGAAAGCAGATTATACAGGTTTTGAACGTCTGGGGCATATTCAGCCGTTTCTTCAGGTGGGCGGGGATCTGTCTGCAAAAGAAGGATGGAGAATTGCGGTGTCCATGCTGTACGGCATTTATGAGAACAGGAAAAAAGCTCTGGAAAAAATCAGTCTGCTGAATCTGTGTGATGAAAAAACAGCTCAGGTACAGTTTGCCATGGCAGATGGCCGCATCAACAGTGTGGTTTCCACCAGCGCAGGCCGGCTGTTTGACGCAGTAAGTGCTATTCTGCAGGTGAGGAAAGCTTCTACATTTGAAGGGGAAGCGTCTACCACACTGGAATTTGCTGCAGAAGCCTATGAGGAACAGTGTCTGTGCCGGGGAAGTCTGCCCCTGAATGAGATGCCGGAGATACTGGATGAATGGAATCACCGCCTGAATGAGCAGATGGCAGAAGATGTGGAAGAACAGAGTATGGTTCTGCCGACAGATCTTCTGGTGAAAGGGTTGACGGAAGCATTTCTTGCCGGGACGGAAGCGGGTCTGCTGGCTTACTGGTTCCATGAACGTCTGGCGGAAATGGTCCGTGTGGTTTCAATGCAGGCCAGAGAGATGACAGGGCTTTCCGTGGTGGCTTTAAGCGGCGGCGTTTATCAGAATCAGCTGCTGGTGCGGTTAAGCTGTGAGAAACTGAGAAAAGAAGGATTTCAGGTGCTTCTTCACAGTCTGCTGCCGCCCAATGATGGAGGAATTGCACTGGGTCAGGCGGTTGTGGCCATGGCCCGGATTAATCAGGATAAATTAAAGGACAGATAGGAAAGGAGAATAGATATGTGTGTAGGTTTACCGGCAAGAGTTGTTACTTTAAAGAATGGTATGGCAGTTGTGGATGCGTCCGGAGCAAAAAGAGAGGTTTCTGCAGAGCTTCTGGATGAACTGGAACCTGGTGATTACGTAATGGTACATGCAGGAATTGCCATTGCAAAGATCACCGATGAAGATGAGAATGAAACTGACCGTATCATGGAGGCATTATAAATGGAAGAAACAGGTAAAAAAACAGCCAGGGAGATCATAGAAAATTATGATGGTCCCAGGCTGCGGATCATGGAAGTGTGCGGTACTCATACCCATGAGATTTTCCGTCTGGGTATCCGCAAAATACTTTCCGATAAAATTGAACTGATTTCGGGTCCCGGATGTCCGGTTTGTGTGACGCCGGTGGGCTTTATTGATGAGGCGATCATGCTGGCTCTGGATTATCATGTTACCGTGTGCACATTCGGAGATCTGATCCGTGTGCCGGGTACGAAAAAGAGTCTTGCTGCTGCCCGTTCCGAAGGGGCAAGGGTCCAGATTGTATACTCTCCCATTGATGCGGTGGAGTATGCAAAAGAACACCCGGAGGAAGAAGTGGTATTCCTTGCAGTAGGTTTTGAAACAACTACACCGGCCAGCTGTCTGGCGGTTAAAAAAGCCAGCGAGGCCGGATTGAAGAATTTCTCTCTGCTTACAGCAAATAAAACCATGCCCAATGCTTATCAGGCTCTGAAGGGAAGTGCAGATGCTTTTCTGTATCCGGGACATGTGAATGCCATCACGGGGACGAAGGTCTGCGAAGATCTGGCAGAGCAGGGCATAAGCGGAGCTGTAACCGGGTTTACCGCAAAGGAGATCATGACGGCTCTGGCAGTTGTGGTAACAAAACTGCAGCAGGGCGGCAATTTCTTTGTGAACTGTTATCCCCGCGTCGTAACAAAAGAAGGAAGCAAGGCTGCGCAGAAAATGGTGGAAGAATTTATGGAACCCTGCGATTCGGAGTGGAGGGGGCTTGGTGTAATACCCGGTTCCGGCCTGAAACTCAGGAATGATTACAGGGAATATGATGCCAGAGTTCATTTCAATCTGCCGCCTGTTCAGGGAAAAGCAAATCCCGCCTGCCGCTGCGGTGACGTACTGCAGGGCAAATGCAGGCCGTCGGATTGTAAAATTTTCGGAAAAGGATGTACACCGCTGCACCCGGTCGGCGCCTGCATGGTATCCAGCGAAGGCGCATGTTCAGCATATTATCAGTATGGAGGAATGGAAAATGAGTAAAACAGTTACATTGGCCCATGGGGCAGGAGGCCGTCAGACTTCCGAATTAATCGATCAGGTATTCAAAGCACATTTTGCAAACCCTGATCTGACAGCGGATGATGCTGCCGTACTTTCCGTGGAAGGAGGAAAGCTGGCCTTTACAACAGACGGTTTTATCGTTTCTCCTGCTGAATTTCCAGGAGGCAATATCGGCAAACTCAGCATCTGCGGAACTGTCAATGATCTGTCCTGTATGGGTGCAAAGCCGTTATATCTTTCCTGTGCTTTTGTAATCGAAGAGGGATTTCCCATGGACAAACTGGAAGAAATTGCAGCTGCCATGGAAAAAACAGCAAAAGAAGCAGGTGTAAAGATTGTAGCCGGTGATACAAAGGTTGCCGGAAAAGGCCAGGTAGACGGTGTATTTATTACCACCACCGGTATCGGACAGATTCAGGAAGGTGTGGAAACATCCGGTTTCAAGGCAAAACCGGGTGACGCAGTGATTGTTTCCGGCGATGTGGGACGACACGGCTGTACAATTCTTCTTGCAAGAAATGAATTCGGGATTGAAGCAGATGTGACCAGTGACTGTGCACCTTTATGGGGAACTGTTAAATCCATGCTGGATACCACAAAGGATATCCATGTAATCCGTGATGCAACACGGGGCGGCGTAGGAACCGTGTTATATGAAATCGCCGAACAGAGCCATGTTGGCATTCGTCTAAACGCGGCAGATATTCCTGTAGCAGACGAAGTAAAAGGTGTCTGCGGCATGCTGGGACTGGAACCTCTGTATCTGGCATGCGAAGGCCGTCTGGTAATATTTGCCCCCAGAGAAGAAGCACCGGCACTGCTGGAAACTCTTCGTCAGGGCAAATACTCTTCCAATGCGGCGATTATCGGAGAAGTCACCGAAGAAATGCCCGGACGTGTCATGATGAAAACAGAAATAGGAGCGGAAACGCTTCTCCCTCCTCCCGGCGGAGAGCTCCTGCCAAGGATATGTTAACCTGTCAAGCCATGCACAGCTGTAAAAGAGAAACCGCGTAAACTTGTTTACAGCGGATAGCTCTTTTACAGCTGTATGTGGCGCTCAGCCACATGAGGTTTTTGCAAAAAACCGAATGTATGGCTTGACAGAAAGTATAAAAGAGAAATCTACAGGAGGAGACGGTTATGATTAAGATTGCTGTTTATGGAAAGGGTGGGATCGGAAAATCCACCACCGTTTCCAATCTGTCCGCGGCTTTCAGCGAGCAGGGGCTGACTGTGATGCAGATCGGATGTGATCCGAAAGCGGATTCCACCGTGAATCTGCGTCATGGGGAACCGGTACCTGCCGTGCTGGATCTGGTACGATCCCGTAAAAATGATTTCACACTTCAGGATATGGTAAAAGTCGGTTACGGCGGAGTACTGTGCGTGGAAGCAGGCGGCCCTGCCCCGGGCCTCGGCTGTGCCGGAAGAGGTATCATTACGGCTCTGGACAAATTAAAAGAAAAAGGTGCCTATGACACCTATGAACCGGATATTGTTATCTACGATGTACTGGGAGACGTGGTATGCGGCGGATTTTCCATGCCCATGCGGGGCGGATATGCGGATAAAGTGTTTATCATTACTTCCGGTGAAAATATGTCCATTCATGCGGCAGCCAATATTGCGGTTGCAGTGGAAAATTTCAGGGAGCGGGGCTATGCGCAGCTGGGAGGATTGATTCTGAACCGTAGAAATGTGAAAAATGAAGAAGAAAAAGTTCATGAACTGGCGGATGATATACACAGTACCATTACAGGAACTTTAAGCCGCAGCGAACTGGTGCTGGAAGCGGAAGATCTTAAGCAGACGGTTCTGGAGGCATTTCCGGACAGTGATATGGCAAAGGAATACCGGAAACTTGCAGGTCAGATTGCCGGTGTCTGTGGTTTGAAATGGAACGGATTGGAGTAGTATTATGTTGAAAATGATTCACGGAAAGGTGGATCCCTCCGGTGCAGCGGTTTCCGTGGGGGAAGCTTCCTTTCCCGTTCCTTTTCCGTCTCAGCTGGAGTATAATTCCCCGGCTCACGGTACATGGAACATTGTACATATCGGGATGCTGATTCCCGGTGCACATCAGATTTATATCTGCACCGGAAACTGCAACCGGGGAGTGGTACTGACTGCAGCGGAAATGAACGCTTCCAGCCGGTTTTCCACCATCACCGTAAAAGAGGATAACATTCTGGAAGGAAATATGGAGGAGCTTATTATCGACGGTGTGACGGATATCCTGGAAAAGCTGCCATGCAAACCGCCGGCGGTTATTTTATTTCCCAGCTGTGTTCACCGTTTTATGGGCTGTGATATTCCCATGGTTTACCGGGTGCTGCGCAGCCGTTACCCAAAGATCCGTTTTGTGGAAGGATATATGGATTGTATTCTTCAGAAAGCAGGAATTACGCCGGATCAGAGGCTCCGCCGGGAATTGTATTCCTGTCTGGAAAAACGTCCTCTCAACAGGAAGTCCGTTAATATTATTGGAAATACCATGAAGATCAATCCGCATTGCGAGTTAAAAGAATTAACAGAAAAGGCAGGCTGTCAGCTGAAGGAGATTACTGCCTGTAAAACTTTTGATGAGTATATGTCCATGTCGGAAAGTTATCTGAACCTGTCTCTGCTTCCCATCGGAAGATTGCCGGCTCAGGTGCTGGAGGAACGTCTGGGCATGAAGAGGATGGATCTGCCTCAGTGTTTCGGATATGATGAGATTACCTCCTGTCTGAATATGCTGGCAGATGAACTGGGAGTTCCCCGGATTATGGCAGATGAGCGGATTCAGGCCTGTGAGAAGGCACTGGAGCAGGCAGGAAATATAATCGGGGAAACGCCTGTGGCCATTGATTATACGGCGGTGCCCCGTCCGTTGGGACTGGCAAGGCTTTTACTGGAACATGGTTTTCATGTGATTCGGATTTATGCGGACAGCTTTGTGCCTGAGGAGCAGGAGGATTTTGAATGGATCAAAGCTCATGCCCCCTGGCTTATGATTTATGCCACAATTCATGTAAAAATGAGGGTTCTTCCCAGAGAATTTGATGGCAAAATTCTGGCAATCGGGCAGAAAGCTGCTTACTTTACGGGAACCCCGTATTTTGTAAATATGGTTGAGGGCGGAGGTCTGTACGGTTTTTCCGGCATCTGCAGAATGGCTGAACTGATGACAGAGGCCTATCTTCAGGAAAAGGATACGGAGGATCTGATCATCAGAAAAGGATTGGGGTGTGAGAGCTGCATATGAAACAGATAGCAAGAGTGATTTCAACTTACACTGCAGACGTATCGGGTGTATGCTCGGCACTGTATGAGCTTGGTGGAATGGTGGTTATGCATGATCCCTCAGGGTGTAATTCGACTTATAATACACATGACGAGCCCAGATGGTATGATATGGACAGCCTGATTTTTATTTCCGGTCTGGCGGAAATCGATGCTATTATGGGGAATGATGAAAAGCTGATTGATGATGTGGTAACAGCTGCCGGTCAGCTTTCTCCGGAATTCATTGCACTGGCCCGAACTCCTATTCCCATGCTTAACGGTACGGATTTTGATGCAATTGCATCGGTCATTACGAAGCGGACAGGGATTCCTGCTTTTTATTTTCCTACAAACGGAACTCATTCCTATGTGATGGGTGCAGGGATGGCGCTGGAAAAAATCGCAGATTACTATGTAAAAGCTCCCGGAGAGATAGCTGTTTCCGACAGCGGGAGGGAACTTTCGCACAAACCGGGCCGGAAAACAGGGGTAAATCTGCTGGGCGTTACACCCCTTGATTTTTCCGTAAATACAACTGTGGAATCCATGAAAAATTTTCTGAAAGAGGAAGGATTTGAGCTGATCAGCTGTCTTGCCATGGGAAGCAGTCTGAAAGAAATATCAGAGTGCGGGCAGGCCGGTGTCAATCTGGTGGTGTCCTCCGTGGGACTGCCGGCGGCCAGAGTTCTCTATCGGAAATTCGGCATTCCGTATGTGGTGGGAATGCCTGTCGGAGCTTTTGCAAAGGTACTTGCAGAGGATATGAGGCGTGCTGTTGAGACAGGAGAAAACATTTTTTCCTGTACCAGGCGTCCGGATGCGGAAAATGCTCAGATCGCCATTGTGGGAGAAGGGGTGGTTTCCGCTTCCCTGGCAGCTGCTGTGGCACTCTCCGGCGGCAAAAATGCAAAAGTAATCTGTCCTCTGGAGGCAGATCCGCAGCTGTTTCTTCCATCAGATATACAGGCCTCGGAAGAAGAAGAACTGGAAAAACTGTTCAGAACAGTATCTGTAATTGTGGCAGATCCCATGTACCGTCCTGTCTGCCCGGAAAAGACCCGTTTTTATGAACTTCCGCATGAAGCTTTTTCCGGAAGAATTTACAGGAAACAGATTCCTGATCTGGTTAATCTGCCGGATTTATAATAGGAAAATGACCATCAGGAGTCAGACAGAATATCCGGCGTATTGCCGGTATTATCGGAGAAAATGAAGTGATAAAAAAAGAGCCTGCCGGCAGAGATACAGCTGCCGGCAGGCTTTGCATTTGTAAAGTATCGAAATTCCGGATTACTTGAAATCAGTGGGACTGTCAATCAGTGTTGCAAACTGGAATTCATGTTTGTGTCCGTCTTCTTCTTCTGTGAAATCTTTAAGATAGTGTACATGTTTTCCATTACCTACATTAATGGCGCCGGAAGTTTTTCCGCAGAACTCGTGAAAATGTTTGTCAGAGAAATCGGTATGAAATTTAACTTCATGAAAATGATCACGTTTATCACTGGTGTAAGTGGCTTCACCGGATACTGTGCAGAACCGATGATTGTGACAGTCGCCGCATTCATTGAAAATTCTGGTACTGCCTGTTATCTCGTGAACATGTTCCTGTTTTCCGCAATCGCAGGGTCTGTTATACATAATGAACTCCTTTTTTCTTTATAATATGACAAAAATCAGTGAAATGTGAAAAGACATTTTTAATATTTTCTTAATAGAATTTTCTTTGTAATGGGGAAGAATCCGTGGTAGAATACAGAGGTATTCGTAAATGCAGTCTGTATTGCAGATTTTTTGCATGATATTTGTTGAAAAAGGGCTGATCTGTACGAATGACTCTATTTAATCAAAAAGAAGGATATGCTTATGAAAAGAAAACTATCGATTGCTAAGATCGCAGGAATTATTCTGGCGGTTGCTCAGCTTATTCTGAGCGGTATTCTCGCCATGCAGTTCTTTGACATGGGATTTCTTCCTGTAAAGCTCTGGGCTGCGATAACCGGTGTCCTGACTGTGTTGTTTTTCATTGTTTTTGTAACACAGTTTTTTGATAAAGTTCACTGGATCGGAAAGATTGTTGCTGTTCTGGTTATTATAGTGCTGGGATTTGGGATTCACTATGTGGGAGAAACAAATCAGGCATTGAATGATATTTCAAAAACCGCTTCAATAGAGAAGAATCAGATTCTGGTTGTGGTAAAAAAGGACAGTCCGGCACAGACTCTGGACGACCTGAAGACAGGTTCCTGGGGGATTCAGTATGCAGACGATGTGGAATTGATGGGTAAAGCAGCGGACAAGCTCAGAAAGGATCTGGATGCAAATCTGAATCTGACGGCTTTTGATGATTATGAAGCACTGTATCCGGCTTTGATGAGCGGTCAGGTGGATGCCATGATTCTGAATTCCTCCTATCTGGATCTCATCGATGATCTTACCATGGAAGAAGAGAATTACTGTTTTTCGGATGAGATCCGCATTATCGATACACTGGAGTTTGAAACAGAGAAAGAAGCCTCACTGGAGCCGAAAGTATCTGAAGATTTTGATATTACAAAGGATCCTTTTATTGCTTATATAAGCGGGATTGATACATATGGGGATATTACCACAAGAAGCCGTTCCGATGTGAATATTCTGATGATTGTGAATCCTGCTACAAGACAGATTCTGCTGGTTACTACGCCTCGTGATGGTTATGTTGTTATTCCCGGAATTTCCGGTTCACAGAAGGATAAGCTGACTCATGCAGGTATTTACGGTATCAATAAATCAATCGAAACAATTGATTCCATTTATGATATCGATATTAATTATTATGCGCGGGTGAATTTCAATTCTGTTATCAATATTGTGGATGCGCTGGGCGGTGTGGATGTTTACTCCAAATATGATTTTACCAGCGGCGGCAATCTGGGAGAACAATTCCATTATACGCAGGGTATGAATCATCTGGACGGCAAGCAGGCTCTGGCGTTCTCCAGAGAACGTTATTCTTTCGGTGAAGGTGATAATCAGCGTGGTAAAAACCAGCTGGAAGTAATCAAGGGAATTGTCAACAAGTGTACAACACCTGCGATTCTGACAGGTTTCAGCAGCATTATGGATGAGATATCGGATCAGGTTCAGACTAATCTGCCTACAGATTCTATTTATGCACTTGTTAAGATGCAGCTGGAAGACTCCAGAAGCTGGGAGATGTATTCTTATGCGATTACCGCAACGGGAAGCCGTGAATACTGTTATTCCTATACCGGAAAGAGTCTGTATGTGGCCAATCTGTCGGATTCTTCCATTGCACATGCCAAAAGTCTGATGGAAGCTGTCATGAACGGCGACAAGATTACCGAGGCGGATGTTAATGGTGACTGATGTCGGTATCCTGTTATTAAAGCAGACAGGATGGAACAGCTGAAAAAACGGCCGGATATGCTTTGAAGCATGTCCGGTTTCCGATTTTTCGGGTAATTCAAACCATATAATCCGGAAAATAAAAGTGTCAGATAAATTTGACATTTTCACAAACAGAAATGGAAAGGATACATATATGTTCCAAAAATATACCCGTAAGGTGTCTCCGGAGATATCCAAGTTTACAAAATGTTTGTTTTTAATTGTGTGTTTCCTGATGATTACTGCTTCTGTGTTTTATGGTAATTCCGTATGGGTAGCAGCGCAGGGAAAGGAAACACCGAGACGTTCCGATGATGAATATATTACGGCAGAAGACTGGCCTGAAGCTCCAAAAATCAGTGCCGGAGCAGCTGTGCTGATTGAAGCAGACAGCGGAATGGTACTTTATGCAAAAAATGCAGACAGTAAACGTTTTCCTGCCAGCATCACCAAAATTCTTACAGCACTGATTACTATTGAAAACTGTAATCTTTCCGATACACTGGTATTTAAAGGGGAAGCCCTGACTCCGCTGCCGGAAGGTTATGTTTCAATTGATCCTTCGGACGGTGAGAAGATGTCTGTTGAAGACTGTCTGAATGGTCTTTTGCTGGAATCTGCCAATGATGCGGCAAATGCCCTTGCCGTACATAATTCGGGTACGATTGCGGCTTTTGCGGAAAAGATGAATGAACGTGCGGTTCAGGCAGGAGCTGTTCATACACATTTTACCAATCCCAGTGGTCTTGCTGATGAGAATCATTACACAACTCCCTATGACATGGCCATGATTATGAGAGATTGTATTCAGCATGATGAATTTCTGGAGATTGCCGGTTCTCTTTCATATACGATACCTGCTACGAATACTCACGCAGCAAGAAAGCTGGCCATGCGCCATCAGATGCTGAAACAGGAATCAGATTTTTATTATGAGTACTGTAAGG
The DNA here is from genome assembly GCA_034086685.1 of Lachnospiraceae bacterium. Lineage (GTDB taxonomy): Bacteria > Bacillota > Clostridia > Lachnospirales > Lachnospiraceae > TWA4. The sequence continues at coordinate 24,560 of JAXDZY010000140.1, read as the reverse complement.
CAGGGAAGACAGGTTTCACCAGCGCTTCAGGATATACCCTGGTGACTTATGCAGAAAAAGACGGCATGAAGCTTATATGCTGTGTGATGCAGTGTGAGAAAAATGAGCAGTATCGCTCCACCCGCGCTTTATTTGATTACGGATTTAATGCATTTGATGTGCTGTCGGAAAATGAAGCGGGATCCGGGCAGCAGCGGCTGACAACAGACAGCTATGCGTTGAACCTGATCCAGACCGATAGACGGTTTGTTCTGGAAAAAGTGGGCAGCAGCAGTGTGATTCTGCCTGAAGGATTTTCTCTGAAAGATCTGAATACAGTCATGAATTATCTGGATCCGGAAAAGGAGTATGACGGTTGTTTTGCAGAAGCATCCTATATGTATGAGGGGATGAGACTGGGAGAAAGCAGGCTTCGTCTGACCATGTCCGATAAGGCAGGAAAGACCGGAAGAACCAAAGAGATTCAGGCTTTGTGCGAAAAATCCCGGCAGACATTTTATATCTGTCTTGCAGGGATTGCGCTGGTTCTGCTTCTGGCGGTGATCCTTATGCTGTTTGTTTTGATGAGATACAGAAAGGAAAAGAGTGAGATGAAAACGGTACAGACGCAAGGTATTGATTTTGAACATGCAAAGCAGATTTTTGAACAGTATCTGGATGGATATGACAGAGAGGATGATAAGATTCAATTAAAAATCACACATACATATTGTGTCGTGGACTGCAGCAGACAGATTGCAGTCCGTATGGGACTGTCTCAGGAGGATGTTGATCTGGCCATGCTGATCGGACTGCTTCATGATATCGGCAGGTTTGAGCAGCTGAAACGGTATGACAGTTTTGAACCGACCACCATGGATCATGCCATGGAAGGTGTTCATATCCTGTTTGATGAGGGCATGATCCGCCGTTTTATTGAAGACGATCAGTATGATGAACTGATTCGTACGGCTATTGCCAGACATTCTGATTTTGAACTGAAGGATATCGGTGATGATCGGACACTGCTTCATGCCAGATTGATCCGTGATGCAGATAAACTGGATAACTGTCGTGTAAAGCTGGAAGATTCGGTTGAAGTTCTTCTTAATAAAACGCCTGAGGAAGTCGGCAGGGAAGCAATCAGTGATCAGGTTTTCCGGTCAGTCTGTGACAGACGTTCCATATATTCACCGGATCGCAGAACAGCCATGGACTACTGGGTATCTTATGTGGCTTATGTGTATGATATTAATTTTAAAGAAACCCTGCAGATAATCAGGGAAAATAATTACATGTCCAGGATTATTCACCGGATTCCCTGTGAGAATGAAGATACGGCTGAGAAGATGAAAAAAATAGAAGAGGATATCACTGCATATCTGGAAGAAAAAACCGTATAAACAAAGAATCGACAATGCGGGAGTCTGTGAAGCCTGACGGAACTTCTTGACTTTTCAGCATTAAAGCGTTATAATACGTGACAGCAAATATCTGTATCCTGGATAGAGATATGAAATAATGGAAGAGAGGAAATAAGTATGAAAACAGCAAAAAAGATTTTTGCATTTATGCTGGCATTTGTGCTGGCAATGTCTATGACAGCATGCGGCTCTTCTGATTCAGGAGAATCAAAAAAAGAAGAACCTTCCACAACTGAAGCTGCAGCATCTTCAGCTGAAGCTGATGCAGCAGAATCTTCATCAACCGTATCCGGCAAGTTTAAGATCGGTATCTGTCAGCTGGTTCAGCACGAAGCGCTGGATGCAGCAACACAGGGATTTATCGATGAAGTAACAAAAGAACTTGGCGCAGATGCAGTTGAATTTGACAATCAGAATGCACAGAATGATTCCAATACCTGTTCAACAATTGTCAATAATTTTGTATCAAACAAGTATGACCTGATTCTTGCCAATGCAACTCCTGCTCTGCAGGCAGCAGCAGCAGCAACCAATGAGATTCCGATTCTTGGTACTTCTGTAACTGAATATGGTGTAGCTCTTCAGCTTTCCGATTTTGACGGCACTGTTGGAAACAATATTTCCGGTACATCTGATCTGGCACCTCTGGAAGATCAGGCGAATATGGTTAAAGAGCTTTTTCCCGATGCAAAAAATGTAGGTCTGCTTTACTGCTCATCAGAGGCAAATTCACAGTATCAGGTTGATACAGTGAAAGCTTTCCTTGAAGATCTGGGTTACAGCTGCAAATATTATGCCTTCTCAGATTCCAATGATATTTCCGCTGTTACAACTACAGCTTCCACAGAATGTGATGTAATTTATGTGCCTACAGACAACACAGTTGCTTCCAATACAGGTATTATCAACAATATCTGTATGCCTGCGGGTGTTCCTATCATTGCCGGTGAAGAGGGTATCTGTGCAGGCTGCGGCGTTGCGACCCTTTCCATCAGTTACTATGATCTGGGTGTTGCAACCGGTAAGATGGCTGTACGTATTCTGAGAGATGGTGAAGATATTTCAACAATGCCCATTGAATATGCTCCTAACTTTGTTAAGAAATATAATGAGTCCATCTGCAAGGAGATGAATATTACAATTCCTGACGGTTACGAAGCAATCACGGCAGAATAATCGGGAGATTTCCGGTGATTGACCGGAACCTGTCTGAATGCAGGATGTGCGGGGATGGAAGATTCAAAAGTGATTCTTCCGCCCCCGCTTTTTATATAGCAGGAAGTGTATTCATAACATTTAACTGGACATTTCGATTAATTTGTATATAATGGGAGAGTACACAGGATTATATGGAGGATAATACGTAATATGGAAAGTTTAATTACCGCATTACCCGGGGCGGTTGCACAGGGACTGATCTGGGGGATTATGGCTATAGGTGTGTATATTACATACCGTATTCTGGATGTGGCCGATCTGACTGTTGACGGTACCATGTGTACCGGAGGTGCTGTATGTATTATGATGCTGATCAGCGGACATAATGTATGGGTTGCCATGCTGGCAGCAACAGCAGCAGGCATGCTGGCCGGGCTTGCAACAGGTCTGTTTCATACTTTTATGGGAATACCTGCTATTCTTGCAGGTATATTGACTCAGCTGTCGTTGTATTCCGTGAATCTGAAGATCATGGGAAAGGCCAATCAGGCAATTAATGTGGATCAGTGTGATCTGCTGGTATCCCTTCGATACATTAAGCTGTCTGCCACCATCGATAAGGCAGGGAGTACCATCAGCGGATTTTTCAGTAATACCATTGTTATTGTTGCAATAATTACACTTGCGGTTATTCTGGTTCTGTACTGGTTTTTCGGAACCGAGCTGGGATGCTCACTGCGTGCCACCGGATGCAATGGCAATATGGCACGTGCTCAGGGTATTAATACAAATATGAATAAAGTGCTGGGGCTGATGATTTCCAATGGACTGGTTGGTTTATCCAGTGCATTGCTGGCTCAGTATCAGGGCTTTGCCGATGTTCAGATGGGACGTGGAGCAATTGTTATCGGCCTGGCAGCTGTAATAATCGGCGAAGCAGTATTTGGAAAGATTTTCCATAACTTTGGTTTCCGCCTTCTGGGTGTTGCCTTTGGATCGATTCTGTATTATCTGGTGCTTCAGGTAGTAATCTGGCGCGGTATTGATACGGATTTACTGAAGCTTCTTTCCGCTCTGGTTGTAGCAGTATTCCTAGCTGTTCCCTATTGGAAAGGGAAATATTTCTCAAAACCGGTTAAGAGAGGGGGCAATCAGTAATGCTGGAGATTAAAAATGTATATAAAACTTTCAATCCCGGAACGGTCAATGAAAAGCAGGCTCTGAAGGGAATATCACTGACTCTGGAGGATGGCGATTTTGTAACGGTTATCGGCGGCAATGGCGCAGGTAAATCAACCATGCTTAATGCTGTGGCAGGGGTATGGCCTGTGGATGAAGGACAGATTATTATTGACGGAACAGATGTGACAAAATTATCGGAGCATAAGCGTGCCGCTTATCTGGGTCGTGTATTCCAGGATCCCATGACAGGAACAGCGGCTACCATGGGCATTGAAGAGAATCTTGCGCTGGCTTACAGACGCGGACAAAGTCGTACTCTTTTACCGGGTATCCGTAAAAAGGAACGTGAAGAATACAGAGAACTGCTGAAAATCCTCGGACTTGGTCTGGAAAACCGCCTGACCAGTAAGGTGGGACTTCTTTCCGGCGGTCAGCGTCAGGCACTGACGCTTCTTATGGCAACTCTGAAAAAGCCAAAGCTTCTTCTGCTGGATGAGCATACGGCAGCGCTGGATCCCAAAACAGCTGCAAAGGTTCTGGAAACCACAGAAACAATTGTCAACAGAGATCATCTGACAACTCTTATGATTACGCATAATATGCGCGATGCCATTGCACATGGCAATCGTCTGATCATGATGATGGACGGTCAGATTATTCTGGATATCCGCGGGGAAGAGAAGAAGAAACTGACTGTGGAAGATCTGCTTCACCAGTTCGAAGTAGTAAGCGGTGAACAGTTTGCCAGCGATAAAGCTATTTTAGGCTAGGATGGTTTTACAGATTAAACGAACAAAAAAGACGCTTTCGGGCGTCTTTTTGTTTTCTGTATGGATTCTGATTTATCATATGTGCATTCGGCGGGTAAGCCGGCGCATCTCACACAGATAGCCGGTAAGCAGTACAGCCACAGCTCCTGCCCAGGCGATAGGTTCGGCGAAAAACAGGTTCATCTCTCCGAAATATGCGGGAATCAGAAAAGCGGAACTGACCCGCATGATCAGTTCTGCAATGCCGGAACACATGGGAATGGTACTGTTGCCCAGCCCCATAAGGCTGGAACGCAGAATATGCAGGCTGTACAGGACGGGAAGGAAAAGGCTCATGATAAACAGGTAGCGGTATGCAACTGCCATAGTGGCGGCGATTTCTTCCGGAGTTCCCGTAATAAAAAGGCTCAGAATGGATTTGCCGAAAAAAATCATGATCAGGGAGATGGATACGGATGTAATCAGACCGATTGCATGGGCAGTGAGAACTCCCTGATGGATTCGTTTGTATAAGCCGGCTCCTTTGTTTTGTCCTGTGTAGGTGGTCATGGCATATCCGTAGGAAATTCCAGCTGTTTCGATAAGACCGTACAGACGGTTGGTGGCAGTAAATCCTGCAATGAACGTAATGCCAAACTGATTGACGATAAACTGAACCATGATACCGCCAATGGATATAATAATATTCTGCAGGGACATGGGGGCTCCCAGTACCAGAAGCCTTCTGCAGAATCCAGGATTCAGCTTCAGGTCTTCTTTTACAAAATAGATAAAATCAATCCGGAACAGACAGTAAATAGAGTAAGCAGCCGCGAAAAACTGCGCGATTACAGTGGCAATAACTGCTCCGGCAACCCCCATTTGCAGTGGTCCTACAAATAACAGATCAAGTATAATATTAATCACGGAAGCCAGTATCATGGCACGGAGAGGCGCCTGGCTGTTGCCCAGTGCCCGCAGATTGCAGGCCGCATAATTATAAGCCATCATAATGGGACAGGCCGCATAATAGATACGCAGATACATAAGTGAGGTGGAAAAAATCTCCGCCGGCGTATCCAGTAATGTCAGGAGCGGACGAAGGATGGATTCTCCGGCCAGAACCAGGATAATGGACAAAACAGCTGACAAAATTGCTGCATTGCCCATGTTTTTTCGAATCTGCTCATGATTGCCTGCACCGAATGCCTGAGCAGCCGGAATGGAGAACCCCTGGGTAAAGCCCTGAATGGCAGAAGTCATCATCCAGGTAATCCAGCCCCCGGCTCCAATGGCAGCCAGGGCATGAACTCCCAGAAACTGTCCTACGATTATGGTATCAGCTACCGTATAAAATTCCTGAAAAAGATTTCCTGCCATGAGAGGCAGAGCAAATTGCAGCAGCAATGAGGCAGGTTTTCCTGCAGTCATATTCCGAGTTGTATTTTTCATAACGATCTCCCCGATATTCTGAATGAGTGTCTTTTCAATGTAACGAAAAAAGGAAAATTTGTCAAGAAGGGAAAAGGAAATTTATCAGGAACTCTTTAATTCAGACAGGGAATGTGGTAAACTGCTCTGATGGGAGGAAGTGAATAAGAGTATGAATATGCAGTCAATAGATCAGGAGGATCTGGATGAGTATATTTTTACAGGGTACTGTAAAGCAAAAAATCAGACCAACATGGTCACCTGTGAATATTCCATTGAGAAATGTGGTCTTTGTCTGGAAAGAATTCTGGGTTGTGATTACCTGCAGTGCCAGTACAATAAAGATTGTGATATTGTAAAAAAAGCACTCGAAAAAGAGGATGAATAGCAGGACAGAAAAAGAGGTGTAACAATTGGTATTTGCCAGAAAAGATTTATTTACTCTGAATTATTATAAAAAGCAGCCTTATACAGCCAGCTGCGACGGTACCCGGATCCGTTTGAAACGTGAGGGGGATGAAGAACAGGGCTTCTGGCTGGAACTGATTACCTGGCCGGAGCCATTTGCATTTGACAGGACACCGGATGAGCAGAAAACCTCGTATCGATTCGATTACAGTGAAGAGGGAATCTGTGCTGTAATTGACTGGCTGAATGAAAATCTGGTACAGAAGAAAGGATAACGGCAATATGGCAGAATGGTGGAAAGATCAGGATACGGTAACGCAGGTATATGAAGAGGCTGAAAATGGTAATACAGCTGCACAGTGCGAGATCGCCAGGCAGCTGATGAAAGATCAGCGGATGGATGAAGCAGTCAGCTGGTATAAAAAAGCTGCATCTGCAGGAGAAACAGATGCCATGTTCAATCTGGGTCTGATTTATTCGCTGGGATGGGAAGGCGAGGAGGCATCACCCGAACAGGCATTTTTCTGGTTTGAAAGTGCAGCGCAGGCCGGGGATGCGGAGGCCATGTATATGACGGGAAATTACTGTCTTAAAGGAACGGGTACACAGAAAAATTCCGGGCAGGCAGCTGGCTGGCTGAAGAAGGCTCTGGCAGCAGGTTATGCGGCAGCACAGGAACTGCTGTATACCATCCCGGGCATGGAAGAAGAACGCAGGCAGCAGCTGGAGGAAATTCAGAAAATCTCAGGAAAAGCAGAACGTTTTCTTACTGAAGAGGATTATGAAATGGCGGTTCCTCTGCTGAAGCAGGCATTGGAAGAAAGCAGCAGAAAACTGGGAGAGAACGATGCGTTTTCAATCAGTATCATGAATAATCTGGCGGTGGCACTGGCTGCTCTGGAGCATTATGACGAAAGTATTCCGTTGAAAGAGAGAGTGCTGGAGCTGAGAGGAAAGAGTCTGCCCGTGACACATCCGGATTATCTGACGGCTGTGACCAATCTGACTTCGGATTATGCAAGGGTCGGACGCTATCAGTCAGCTCTGAACCTGTCCAGACAGGCCTATACCGCTGCCAGAGAAACACTTCCTGCGGTTCATGAGGTTACTCTGCTGACCCTGAACCGTCTGGCAGCAGATTATATGAATCTGTGCCGTCATGATCTGGCACATGATCATTTGAAACAGGTGATTGATCTGGTTACGGATTCCTGCGGTTCCCAAGAGGAAATTCCTGAAAAAAGCCGAAAACAGTGGAAGCGGAGCAAAAGACTTTTCCAGCTTTGCGAAGAGGCCATGGATAAATATCAGGTTTATTTTCAGCTGGAAGACAGCAGACGCAGCTATGCGTATATCTGTGCGGAACTTTGTGAAATGCTTGATGGTCTTCCGTCAGATTATCGTCAGAAAATTAATTCCAGGGAGTATGCACATTTTAAAGAACAGGCGGATCTTGTGGGATGCTATCACCCTCATATGAATAACGGGCAGTCAGTGGAGACCGATCCATATACAAATGCGCTTCAGATGCTGGTCAGTCTGAAATATCTGATGCCCTCCGTGGCGGAATGCCGGGAAGAACTGGACGGTATCGAGTGCCGTGCAGTGGCAGCCTGGGTTCAGAATGAACTTTGCGCTGTGATTACGGTTTATCCTGCCAGGTCCGTGGTGGAACATATGGAAAATCCCCAGCCTGCGGATTTTCTCAAATCTCTGAATGCATGTGAGCAGCCGGTTGAGAAGGTTGTATCACTGGATGCAGTGGATCTCCAGATGAAACGTATGGAGAACGGTCAGATTCAGATCAGTTTTGCCTACGGGACCGATGGAATTTATCGTATGATCCGTATGCATTATACGGAGGATACTAATCAGCTGGAGGGCGAATCCTGTTTTATGGAAATCGGCCGTGAGCCTGAAAAAGAATAATGATTTATCAGTATTTCAGAAAATCTGAAACCGTCCATGTCCGTTTTTTGGGCATAGGCGGTTTCTTTTTTTCATATAATGAGTCAAAGGGGGCAGGCTTATGAGAGAAAAGAAGATAAATGAAATCCTGCATGTGCTTCCTGTGAGGCTCAGGCCGTTGATTGAGAAAGAGCTTCTTGGCGATGGACAGATACAGGAAATCCGGCTTCGATGTGGGAAACCGGTTCACATACTGACAGGAGGCTGCGAAAGATCATTACCTGCAAGCGGTATCCTGACTTCAAAGGATATGCAGGAGACCATGGAATTTGTCAGCCGGTTTTCCATGTATGCCTATGAAGAGGAGATCAGGCAGGGATTTCTGACCATCAAAGGCGGGCATCGGGTGGGGATTGCAGGAAAAGCTGTGCTCAGTCATGGAAGTCTGAAAACCATACGAAATATTTCTTTTATTCATATACGAATTGCATGTGAATACCGGGATTGTGCCCGGGGGCTTCTTCCGTATTTATATGAAAACGGAATTCTGCAAAGTACTTTGATTTTTTCAGCTCCTGGCCAGGGGAAGACAACTTTGATGCGAGATCTGATCCGTCTGATATCCGGTGGAAATTCTTTCGGAAAGCCAAAAAGCGTGTCGGTGGTGGATGAAAGGGGAGAACTGGCGGCCTGTGATCAGGGTATTCCTCAGAATGACCTGGGAGAACAGACTGATGTAATGGATGGATGTCCGAAATCGCTGGGAATGCAGCTGATGCTGCGCAGCATGGCTCCGTCTGTTCTGGCAGTGGATGAAATCGGAGGAGAAGAGGATGTGGAAGCCATTTTTCAGGCTGCAGGATGCGGCTGTATCATGCTTGCCACAGCTCATGGGGAAAATCTGGAAAGCATATTCCGAAAAGAAGCATTTTATAAATTAAGACAGGCGGAAATATTTGACCGGTACATACAGCTTGATAACGGTCAGAGGCCGGGAAAGTGGCAGTATATTTTTAATGGGGAAGGGGAGCGGATTGTATGATTCGTCTGGCCGGAATCGGTATGATTGCTGCGGCAGTTCTGGCTCTGGGATTCTGGTACAGTCTGAATATGAAAAAAAGAATCAGGAATCTTCATCTCATGCAGACTGTACTTCATATGCTGGCAGGAGAAATAGGGTTTACCGGCAGGATTCTGGAGGAAGCATTTGAGGATATCAGTAACCGGCTCGAGGACCCTTTCAGCAGTTTTTTCCAGCAAGTCAGCGAACGGATGCAGAATCAGGATGGAACAGGTCTGATACAGATCTGGAAGGAAAGTGAAGATATGTTTATGGGAAGCGGTCTTAAAGAAGAAGATCTGGAATTATTCAGAAAACTGGGTAACGGACTGGGATTTCTGGATGTGGATATGCAGCTGCGAACACTGGAACTTCTGGAAATGCAGGTTAAGGAGACTACAGGACGTCTGGAGAAGAACTGTGAAGCCAGCTGTAAAATGTATCAGTCACTGGGTATACTGGGAGCACTGACTGTGATAGTGGTCATGATATGAAGAAAGGGGATTTATGGAGGTTGCGTTATTGTTTCGCATAGCAGCAGTAGGAATTCTGGTCTCTGTTCTGTGTCAGGTTCTTAAACACAGCGGCAGGGATGAACAGGCTTTTCTTACCAGTTTTGCAGGTCTTCTGCTGGTGCTGTTCTGGCTGGTTCCATATATTTCCCAGCTGTTTCAAACGATTCAGAAGCTGTTTGAATTGTAACACGGAGGGGGGATTTGAATGGTACAGATTATCCTGGCCGGGGCTGCAGCGGCATTGCTTGCTTTGTGGATCAGGCCTTTGAAGCCGGAATACGGCATGTTTCTGTCACTGGGAGCCATGCTGCTGCTTTTTGGGGCTTGTGTTTCCCAGCTGGATTCCATCCTGAGTCTGATCAGAAAGCTGGTGGACTGCACCGGACTTGATTCTGTGTATTTGAAAATACTGTTGAAGATCATGGGACTGGCCTGGATCAGCCAGCTGGCTTCGGATATCTGCAAAGATGCCGGATGCGCTTCCATCAGCCGTCAGATTGATATTTATGGCAAATTGCTGATTCTGTCTGTAAGTCTTCCTGTGGTTACTGCACTGATAGATACCATTGAAACATTGTTTTTGACATGAAGGAGGATGGGCATGGAGGATTTGACCGATTTCAGACAGCTTCAGGAACTGCTTGCTTCCGTTCTGGGAGAAAGCAGCATGTCTTTTGTCGATCTGGTTGCGCAGCTGCAGTCGGGCAATTTTCAGGGGCTGGGGGATTCTCTGGGGCAGATGCTTCTTGACTGGCTGAAAGACGGGGGAATGTTTCATTTATCTGATTATGCGGGAATTCTGCTTCTTGTGGTGCTGTTTGCATTTATGCGGGCCATGGGACAGGCTTTTGAAAATAAATCCGTAACGATGTTTTCGGGGATTGTAATCCATCTCCTGCTGATTGTGCGTCTTGCTGCCCTGTTTCGCACGTTCCTTAAACAGACACAGGTATATGTGGAAAAAGAAATTGAGTTTGCAGGTGCTTTATATCCTGTGATTGCTGTGGCAGCAGCAGCAGGAGGGGAGTCGTTATCCGCAGTGGGGATGTATGCCTCCGCCATCAGCATCAGCAGCCTGGTGAGCCGGCTCTGCCTGTATATTCTGCTTCCGGGTGTTACAGTTTATCTGGTTATTTCCATGCTGGATTCCCTTATGACGGAAGCTTTGTTTTCCGGATTGTGCGGCCTGCTGAAAAAAGGAATGGGACTATTAATGAAAATATCATTTGCTTCAGTGGCAGGGCTGCAGGTGATTCAGATGATGATTCTTCCCAGAGCAGATTCTGTGAGGCAGCAGACTTTGTTAAAGACGGCTTCCATGATCCCGGGAGTGGGGAGTGTGGCGGATACTGCAGCGACTGTCCTTTGGGAAAGCGGATCACTTCTGAAAGGAAGCATTGGTGCTGCGGGTATGTTTTGTCTGATGGTGATCTGTCTGTTTCCTGTACTGCGGATTTCTCTGGCTGCGGCGCTGTACCATGCCATGTCTGCATTGGCCCTGCCGGCAGCAGATAAAAGCATCAGCATCTGTCTTACCGGTTTTGCAGAAAGTCTGGAATATCTGGTAAAAATCACCTGTCTGTGCGGTGTGATACTTTTGATGACAATTGCAGTGGCTGCCTGGTAAAATAAAAAGGTAAATACATGTTTTGTCAGCAGCGCGGCGGATAAATCTGAAAAAGCGGAGGTGTCCATGGAAGCGGTTTATGAATGGATTCGTCAGATATCGGTTTTTGCTGTTCTGTCGTTTCTGGTACTGTATTTAATGGGAAATCAGGAGAAGAAATCGGTGCTTCGGTTTTATCTGTCACTGCTGATGCTTCTTCTGGTTTTGAGGCCTGCAGCCTCTCTAATCAATCTGAATCAGGTCCTGACGGAAAAACTGACGGAACTGGAAACAGAAACAGAGGTGTTCGCAGCAGGCAAAAAAGTCAGACAGGCTGCGTCAATTTCAGGCAGAGAACTTCTGGATTACACATCACGGAAAGCACTTTCCTGGATAGAAGGACTGGTACAGGATGAAAATATGTCTCTTCAGGAGGGAGATGTGGTGTTTGATGAAGAAAAACTGGAGCAGACCGGAGAAGTGGCGATATCCGGAATCAGGATTACTGTATCCCCTGGAGACAGCTCACCGGCAGAAATGCAGCCGGTGCTGAAAAAACTGGAAAGTGAAATTGCAGAAGCCTTTGACCTGAATCAAAGTGCTGTAACAGTAAAGGCAGGTGCGCAGGACAATGAATATTAAAAATCTGTCAAAAGATAAAATTGTGCTGGCTCTGGTGGTGGGGATTCTTCTGTTTCTTCTTTCTTTTCCGCTGGAAAAGCTGAGTACTGTCGGCAGCGGTTCGGATGAGGAGAAGGAATTGCAGGCCATATCAGGCAGCAGCCGCCTGGAATATCAGCAGGAACTGGAGAAGGAACTGAAAACGCTTCTGGAGAAAGTGCGTGGGGCGGGTCAGGTCCGGGTGATGGTGATCCTGGCGGATTCGGGAGAAAAGGTGGTAGAAAAGGATGTTCAGACGGAAAGCAGCAGCACAGATGATACATCGGAAGAAAATTACAGTCTTCAGGAGAATACGGTTATGGAAAATGGACAGATACCATGGGTTTCCCGGGAAATTCTTCCTCAGGTTACCGGAATCGCAGTTGTAGCTGAGGGTGGTGGAAATGCGGTGGTGCAATCGGAAATCAGCGGTATGCTGGAGGCATTATTCGGACTCCCTGCTCATAAGATTAAAGTATTAGAGGGTGATTTTTAAAGGAGTGGCATTTGCATGAAAAAGCTTAGAAAAAAGAATCAGCTGATTCTGACCCTGCTGGCTGTCATGGTTGCTGTGGCAGGATATCTGACATATCTGCCTTCATCGGATCAGTCTGTGCCTGCAAACGGGGAACAGGAAAATTCCGCCCTGATGGATATTTCGGATGAGGATGTTCTGGCGGAAAATATTGCTCTGGAACAGGCTCAGGTTACGGGAGAAACACCGGATGCAGAAAAAACAGACTCAGAAGAAACAGAAAGCGGTTCGCAGCCGGGTGAAGCTGTACTGACATGGTCAGAGCAGGTGGAAAATCTCATGGCAGAGGCTGAATTGAGCCGTGAACAGGTAAGAACCCGAAATGAAGAAACACTGAACAGTATTATCAATAACGAAAATCTCAGTGAGGAACAGAGAAAAAATGCGGCGGATAATCTGATGAGCATAACGGAGAATGCTCAGACTGAGGCGGATATTGAAGCGGCATTGAAAGCAAAAGGAATCCCTCAGACGATAGTCACCATCAGTGAAACCGGCGTGGAGGTTCTGGTGGGCAGCAAAAGTATTTCAGATGCGGAAAAGGCGCAGATTGAAGATACTGTGAAGAGGGAAGCTGATGTGGAGATATCTGAAATTGTAATTTCTCTGATGAATGAAGTAAATACAGAGGTGGTGGAGGAGCCTTAGCACAGAGAAAAATGAATAACTTTAGAAAACATTTGCAGTAACAATCTTTTTTTGCTATACTATCTTCGAGTCAATGTGAATTGATATTCGTATTGTACAGGAGGTATTAAAGTGTCGAACGATTTTGAGAACAGAAGTACACATATCATACATGAGAACGGACAGGTGGGTTCCGTTCAGATCGCAGATGAAGTGATTGCGATTATTGCAGGGCTGGCAGCAACAGAAGTTGAGGGAGTCGCATCGATCGAGGATCGTTCTGCCAATGAACTGGCCGGCAGGCTGGGGATGAAAACAGCACCGAAAGGAGTTAAAGTAACCGTTATGGATACTTCCGTATCCTGTGATCTTTCCCTGAACCTGAAATACGGTTACAGTATTCCCGAGCTGGCGCTGAATGTACAGGAACATGTTAAGACTGCTATTGAGAACATGACAGGTCTTGCCGTAATCGATGTGAATGTGCGTATTGCGGGGATTGAAGCCGAGTAATATGGCGTAACAGAGGTATCCGCAGAAGGATACACAACCTTGATAATTTCAGACAATATAAAATAGGGCCGGTTATATCTGCGCCCTTTTTTGTATAACAGGAAATTATTTTTCAATATTTTACCTGGGAGGAATCTATGAAACGCAGAGAATTAAGAGAACACACCTTTAAGCTGGTTTTCATGAAGGAATTTTATGCGCCTGAGATGCTGGAAGAACAGACACAGCTGTATCTGGAATCAGAAGAACTGTCTGATTATTCAGAAGAGGAAAAAGAACTGCTCAAGGAACGGGCTCAGGCTGTTCTGAATAATACAGAAGAGGCCGATACGCTGATCAACCAGTATGCAAAGGGATGGCAGACCAGACGTATGGCCAAAGTGGATCTGAGCCTGATCCGTCTGGCTCTTTATGAGATCCGTCATGATGAGACGGTGCCGGATAAAGTGGCGATTAACGAGGCTGTGGAACTGGCGAAAAAGTATGGCGGCAGCGATTCGCCTTCCTTTATTAACGGAATCCTTGGAAAGATTGTCAGGTTGGAACAGTAATGGCAGCCAGTGTATATTCTGTGGAACAGGTTAACTCTTATATTAAAAATCTGTTTACACAGGATTTTGCTTTGCGGCAGATCTATGTGCGGGGAGAGATTTCCAATTGCAAATATCACACTTCCGGCCACATATATTTTACGCTGAAAGATGCCTCGGGTGTGCTGAATGCGGTCATGTTCCGTTCTCAGCGGCAGAGTCTGAAAATCCGTCTTCAGAACGGAATGAAGGTTGTTGCCGGCGGCAGCATTAATGTATATGAAAGGGATGGCCGATATCAGCTGTATGTACAGACAGTGGAGGCTGATGGTGTAGGTGTACTCTATCAGCAGTATGAAAAGCTGAAAGCAAGGCTGGAAGAGATGGGAATGTTCGCTCCGGAGTACAAGCAGCCGGTTCCCCGATTCTGCCGGAAAATCGGTGTCGTGACAGCCCCGACCGGTGCTGCTGTCAGGGATATTTTCAATATTACAGCCCGCAGAAATCCATGTGTGACATTGTATCTGTATCCTGCCCTGGTACAGGGGGAGATGGCTTCCGCTTCCATAGCAGCGGGGATCAGCTGTCTGGATGAGATGGGACTGGATTGTATCATAGTCGGCAGAGGAGGCGGTTCTCTGGAGGATCTGTGGGCATTCAATGAAGAAGAGACGGCCTATGCGATTTTTCATGCCTCCACACCGATTATTTCTGCGGTAGGCCATGAGACAGATTATACGATTGCGGACTTTGTCGCCGATCTGCGGGCTCCGACACCTTCAGCTGCTGCTGAACTGGCGGTATTTGATTATGCGTCATGGCTGAACACTCTTCAGGTGCGGAAAAATCAGCTGGATGTAGCTATGGATATGCAGCTGGAAAGGAAAAAAGCCCTGATTGATTCCTGCAGGCAGAGGCTGACTCTTCAGGATCCGGCTGTTCAGCTGATACAGAAAAAGCAGCAGCTTGATCAGATGAAGCAGAGGCTTTTTTACAGTATGCAGGACCGGATAAAGGACTGCAGGCATAGAACCGCTTTATGTGCGGGAAAACTGGATGCTCTTTCTCCGTTAAAAAAGTTGTCGGGCGGATTTGCCTATGTCACTGATGAAGAAGAAAACCCGGTATTGTCAGCGTCTTCTCTGAATCCGGAGCAGAGAATCAGTCTGCAGTTCTCTGACGGAAAAGTTCAGGCGGAAGTGATCAGAATAAAATAGTATTTTTTCAGGCTGGTTGGAGAAATTTATTATGGAAGAACAGAACAATGTATCCTGTGAAACAGAGCAGGAAACTCCCGACATACCGCTTGAGACGGCACTGGAACAGCTGGAGCAGCTGATTGCCAGGCTGGAGAGCAGGGAATGTACATTAGAAGAATCTTTTCATTTATATAAAGAAGGTGTTGGACTGATCCAATACTGCAGCCAGGCTCTGTCTGAAGTGGAGCAGCAGCTGGTGATTCTGAATGAGGAGGGAGAAATCAATGGATTTTAAAGATATACTGAAACAGAAAACAGCAGAGGTACAGGCGGTGATCGACCGGTATCTGCCGGAGGAAACCGGTCATCAGAAAACAGTGCTGGAATCCATGAATTACAGTGTAACAGTGGGTGGAAAACGTCTCCGCCCCATGTTGATGCAGGAAACCTATCGTTTGTTTGGGGGGCAGGATCAGGATATTGAACCGTTTATGGCGGCAATGGAAATGATGCATTCTGCTTCTCTGGTTCATGATGATCTTCCTGCCATGGATAATGATGAATATCGCCGCGGAAAGCATACAACCTGGGTGAAATACGGGGAAGATATGGCAATTCTGGCCGGTGATGCATTGATGGTTTACTGTTTTGAAACCGCTTTGAAAGCCGGCAGCATGACAAAGCATGTGGATCGGGTACTGCGATCTGCCTCTATTCTGGCTGAGAAATCCGGAATTTACGGTATGATCGGCGGACAGACGGTGGATGTGGAATTGACAGATAAACCGATTCCCAGAGATAAGCTTGATTTTATTTATGCATTGAAAACAGGTGCGCTGCTGGAGGCTTCCATGCTGATCGGCGCGGTTATGGCAGGTGCATCTCCTGAAGAAGAAGAGAAGATTATCAGTATTGCACACGATGTGGGGCTGGCTTTTCAGATTCAGGATGATATACTGGATGTGATCGGCGACCAGGAGGTTCTGGGTAAACCGGTATTAAGTGATGAAAAGAATCATAAAACAACCTATGTGACGCTGGAAGGACTTGAAAAGGCCGGAGAAGAGGTCAGAAAACTTTCTGAAAGAGCAATTCAGACTTTACAGGAACTGCCATATGAGAATCCTTTTCTGGAGCAGTTGATTCTTATGCTGGTAAATCGTAAAAAGTAGAGGGACTGTCATGATACTTGATAAGATCAATCAGGCGGGCGATATCCGGAAGCTGCAGGAGTCTGAATACGAAGAGCTTGCAAGAGAGATCCGGAGATTTCTGATTAAAAAGATCAGTAAGACCGGTGGACATCTGGCTTCCAATCTGGGTGTTGTGGAACTTACCATAGCCCTTCATCTGGTATTTGACCCGTCAAAAGATAAAATTGTATGGGATGTTGGACATCAATCCTATACGCATAAGATTCTGACCGGCAGAAGAGCCGGGTTTGATGAGCTGAGAAAGTACGGAGGAATGAGCGGTTTTCCCAAACGGAAGGAAAGCCGGTGTGATGCTTTCGATACGGGACACAGCTCAACTTCCATCTCTGCAGGAATGGGACTTGCCATGGCCAGAGACAGGAAAGGCGAAGATTATTCTGTTATTTCCGTAATCGGCGACGGAGCCCTTACAGGCGGGATGGCACTTGAAGCGTTGAATAACGTATCCAGCCTCAACAGCAATTATATAATCATTCTGAATGATAATGAGATGTCCATATCCAGAAATACAGGCGGAATCAGTGAACATCTCAGCAAAATACGCCGGACATCAGCTTATTACGATCTGAAAGAACATGTGACTGACCGCCTGGAGCGTGTTCCAAGTCTGGGAGTTCCGGTGCTCAATGCTCTGACAAATGTAAAGAACAATATCAAAAAAGTATTCGTTCCGGGCATGTTATTCGAGAATATGGGCATTACCTACTGGGGACCGGTGGACGGACATGATATTAAAGGGCTTGTAACGGTTCTTGAAAATGCCAGGCGCCTGAAAAAGCCGGTACTGATTCATGTACTGACGAAAAAAGGAAAAGGATATCGTCCTGCTGAGGAACATCCGGAACGTTTTCACGGAGTGTCTCCTTTTGATATCCGGACCGGTCAGGTGATCCAGAAAAAAAATGAGCCGGACTGGACAGATGTTTTTTCTGAAACAATCTGTAAAGCGGCACGTAAAAATCCGGATATTGTTGCGATTACTGCAGCAATGCCGGACGGAACAGGGCTTACTCCCTTTGCTGCGGAATTTCCGGATCGTTTTTTTGATGCCGGGATTGCCGAACAGCATGCTGTTACTTTTGCTGCAGGGATGGCAGCAGGTGGATTAAAGCCGGTTGTGGCAGTATATTCGTCATTTCTTCAGAGAGCCTATGATCAGATCATTCACGATGTCTGTATCCAGAATCTTCCTGTGGTATTCGCTGTAGACCGGGCCGGACTGGTGGGAAGTGACGGGGAAACGCATCAGGGCATTTTTGATCTTTCATATCTGTCACATATTCCGAATATGACGGTATGTGCTCCGAAGAATATATATGAGTTTCAGGATATGCTGAACTATGCATTTACCTATTCGTATCCCATTGCAGTACGTTATCCCAGAGGAACCGGCTGGAAGGGACTGGCAGAGTATCGACAGCCGATTGCTGCGGGAAAGGCAGAGTGGATTTACAGAGAGTCGGAGATTGCTTTACTTGCAGTGGGAAGTATGGTGGAAACTGCTGTGGATATACGGGAACAGCTGAAAAAACGCGGGCACCAGGTTTCCCTGATCAATATGCGCTTTATTAGTCCCATGGATGATAAATGTCTGACACAGGTTGTGAAAAACCATACTCTTCTGGTGACACTGGAAGAGAACGTCCTGAAAGGCGGCTTCGGAGAACATGTCTGTACATGGCTGGAGGAAGACAAAGCGGATGTGGATATTCTGAATGTTGCTGTACCGGATATGTATGTGGAACATGGCAACGTGGATCTGCTGAAAAAAGAAATCGGTCTGGATGCAGAATTTATTCTGTCAAATATACTGGAGCGGATTGGAGAACAGGAATGAAAGAACGTTTGGATATACTGCTGGTGAATAAGGGGCTGGCGCCTTCCAGAGAGAAAGCAAAGGCTCTTATTATGTCCGGTATTGTTTATGTGGACGGACAGAAAGAAGATAAACCGGGTTCCGTATTTGATACGGAAAAAACGGTTGAAGTAAAGGGGTCAGCGTTGAAATATGTCAGCCGCGGAGGGCTGAAGCTGGAAAAAGCGATGGAAGTATGGCCCATTGAACTGACAGACTGTATCTGCATGGATATCGGTGCTTCCACCGGAGGTTTTACGGACTGCATGCTGCAGAATGGAGCAATCAGGGTTTATGCGGTGGACAGCGGCCGGGGACAGCTGGACTGGAAGCTGCGCCAGGATGAGAGAGTTATCTGTATGGAAAAGACCAATGCCAGGTATCTTGATCATAATCTGATACCCGAGCCCATTGATTTCTTTTCTGTGGATGTATCTTTTATATCATTGAGTAAAATTCTGCCTCCTGCATATGAATTGCTGAAAGAAGGCGGACAGGCGGTCTGTCTGATCAAACCCCAGTTTGAAGCCGGGCGGGAAAAGGTTGGAAAAAAAGGAGTTGTTCGTGATCGAAAAGTTCATGTGGAAGTGATCGAATCAGTTGCAGCATGCGCCGGATCCATGGGATTTTCCATTCTCGGACTGGATTATTCTCCTATTAAAGGTCCCGAAGGGAATATTGAATATCTGATATGGCTGGGAAAGGGCTGTGACCGTCCTCAGGAGGCTCCGTATATTCCCGATGCGGAGCAGATTACTGTGAAAGCGCATGAGGCATTGTAAAAGCCATGAATAAATTTTACGTAATCAGTAATTATGATAAATCGGGCAGCCGGCAGATGGCAAAACGTATCCGGGATTATCTGGTTACGCGGGGCTGCAGATGCCGGCTGGATTCAGATGTATACAGGAAGGTTTCCGATGATCATGAGTGGTACCGGTATACAGATCCGGAGGTTGTACCGGATGATACACAGTGTATTCTGGTAATTGGCGGGGACGGTACCATGCTTCAGGCGGCCAGAGACCTGAAATATAAAAATATTCCCATTCTGGGAGTAAATCTGGGAACACTGGGTTACATGGCAGAGATTGATCCCTATTCAATCGAATATGCGCTGGACTGCCTGATTGCTGACCGGTATTCAGTGGAGCGCAGAATGCTTCTTCATGGAAAGGCAATCAAAAACAGTTCTCTTCAGGTTTCCGATTATGCGTTGAATGATATTGTTCTTTCCCGTTCTCAGGGACTGGATGTGAATGATTATAATATATATGTGGATGGAGAATTACTGAATAAATATGTGTCGGACGGTATTATTATTGCTACTCCTACCGGTTCTACTGCATATAATCTTTCAGCCGGAGGCCCGATTGTGGATCCAAAGGCATTCTGTATTCTTCTGACACCTATTTCCCCCCATTCGCTGCACAATAGAAGCATCGTACTGCGGGCTGATTCCAAAATAGTTGTGGAAATTGCAGAACGGCCGGGAAAACGGTTTGTTCCTGTACAGATTTGTTTTGACGGAAACGGAAGCGGACTGCTGGAACCGGGTGACCGGATTGAAATCGAGCAGGCAGAAGTTACCGCCAGTATTCTTAAGGTTAGTAATGTAAGCTTTCTGGAAACGGTACGGCGGAAGATGTCAGAACGGTAAGACGGAGGTTGAGCATGAAAATCAAGAGACATGACAAAATACGTGAGCTGATAAGCAAATTTGATATCGAAACGCAGGAAGAACTTGCTGAACGGTTGAACATGGAGGGGTTCAATGTGACGCAGGCAACGGTTTCCAGGGATATCAGAGAGCTGAAACTGACCAAGATGCCCAATGGCAGGGGAAGACAATGCTATACACTGCTGAAAAAAGAAGAAGATGAGATGAAGGATAAATACATCCGGATTTTTTGTGATGGCTTTGTTTCCATGGATATGGCTCAGAATATACTGGTAATCAAAACAGTATCCGGTCTTGCCATGGCAGTTGCCGCTGCTCTGGATGGACTGCACCTGCCGCAGGTGGTAGGATGTATTGCAGGAGATGATACCATCATGTGCGCAGTCAGAAGCGTGGATGATACAGTGATTCTTATGCGTGAAATTCAGAAAATGGTAACCGGAAACCGGGAAAAATAATACGAATTATTAAAATGATATAAAAAAAGAAAGCAGGCACCAGAAATATAAAAAGTTAAAAAAGTGCTTGCTTTTTTTCTACCCCTGAGATACAATTGGAACAAACATTCGAGAACAGCTGTTCACAACATCCGTTCTGGTAAAAAGGGGGAAATATTATGCTGATGCACTTACATGTTAAAAACTTTGCACTGATAGAAGAAGCTGATATGGAATTCGGAGCAGGATTGAACATTCTGACCGGTGAGACCGGAGCAGGGAAGTCCATACTGATTGACGCTGTGAATCTGGCACTGGGAGGCAAGGCGGGATCCAATGTGATACGTGCAGGAGCGGAGTATGCCTATGTGGAGCTGGTTTTCCAGATTGATGAGGAAAGTAAAAAGCAGCAGCTGCGTGATCTTGATATTGAAACGGAGGATGGCGTACTGATTTTGTCCAGAAAGATTCAGAAAGGTCGCAGTATTTTCAGAATCAATGATGAGACAGTCACAGCTGCCAGAGTGCGCCGGATGACAGGTCTTCTGATCGATATCCACGGTCAGCATGAGCATCAGTCCCTGCTGTATAAATACAGGCATCTGGAGATTCTTGATGCTTATGCCGGGCAGGAGATTTTTCCTGTTAAAGAGAAGCTTTCCACTGCCTACAATGAGTATGTACAACAGAGCCGGAAGCTGCATACTTTTTCCATGGAGGAGGAAGTACGCCTCCGGGAAGTGGATTTTCTTCGTTTTGAGATTAATGAGATTGTTTCTGCCTGTCTGAAGGATGGTGAGGAAGAGGAACTGGAGCAGGTATATAAACGGATATCCAACAGCCGTAATATTATGGAGTCCATGGCTGCAGTGCGCGATGCACTGGGTTATGACAGCAGTTCTGCTGCGGGAGAATCAGTATCCCGTGCTGTCAAGGAGATTCAGAATGTTTTGCGGTATGATGACTCTGTCTGCCATATTTCTGATCAGATTCAGGATCTGGAGTCCATTCTTTCTGATATTAACCATGATGTGGCAGAATACATGGACAGCCTTAGTTTTGATCAGGAAACCTACGAGGAGGTCAGAGAACGTCTGGATCTGATCAGATCTCTGCAGGCCAAGTACGGACGGGATTACAGCCAGATTATGGAAAGCCTTCGTGACAAGCAGGAACGTCTTCAGGAACTGGAAAATTATGAGGAAAACCGAAGAGAGACTCTGAAAGCCTGTGACAGAGCAAAAAAACGGGTTCTCTGCCTGTGTGAACAGCTGTCTCTGATTCGTAAAAAAGCTGCGGTACCTCTGGTTCAGGCTATTACAGAAAGTCTGAAGGAACTGAATTTCCTTCAGGTTTCTTTTGATATGCATTTTGAACGTTCCGGTCAGTTCGGAAGCAATGGATATGATGATGCGGAATTTGTAATTTCAACCAATCCCGGTCAGCCCATGCAGCCTCTGGGCGATGTGGCATCAGGCGGAGAACTTTCCAGAATTATGCTGGCTGTCAAATCTGTCCTGGCAGACACTGATCAGATTCCCACGCTGATTTTCGATGAAATTGATACCGGTATCAGCGGCAGAACTGCCGCATGTGTATCGGAAAAACTTTCATGGATCGGGCAGACCCATCAGGTTCTCTGTATTACCCATCTGCCTCAGATTGCATCCATGGCGGATAATCATTTTATGATCGAAAAAGATATTGTTGATGAGAAGACCCGCACAACCATCAGTCATCTGGAAGAGGAAGAATCTGTCCGTGAACTGGCAAGGCTGCTGGGCGGTGTCCAGATTACAGATGCGGTGCTTCGCAATGCCAGAGAACTGAAAGCCATGAAGACCCAGCTGCTTTCTCATCACAATTAGCAGAATACTGTTTTCGGAGTCGTGTTTTCTGACGGCCTGTACGGCAGCTGGAAACCAGAAAATTCATGGTTCACAATCAGAAATTTCCGCATAATAACCTCAGAGAGTCTGTTTCAGAAACTGCATGGGTCAACAGGAAACAGACTGTTGTACACTAGTAGGGTAAGGGGAGGATTTATTATGTGGGGTGGCAATGAAAACGGAAGGCGGAATCTGTATCGTATTTTTTTGACAGGAGCTTTTTTTCTGACTTCCTGTTTTACATTATTATATTTTTTCGTTTTCACAGAATCTTATGCAGATTTCAGAGCCGGTTTTTCCGGGTCGGATCAGTGTCTGATTCAGGAAGCGGCTGCAGCATCAGTGGATGAAAACAATAAAGATATTCTGCTGGATGCTGAGACAGGGAAGGAAAACTCCGGAAAAGATACTGTTCAAAAACTTCTTCCATGCGGGATTCCTGTGGGTATTTATCTTGAAACAAAAGGTGTTCTTGTTACAGAAGTATCGGAAGTGTCCACATCGGATGGAAAGATGTTAATTCCATGCAGTAATGTGATTGAGGCCGGGGATTATATCCTTCGGGTGGGAAATGCTGAGATTACTTCCAAAGAACAGTTTCGGGATCTGGTGCGAAAAAGCGGCGGAAAATCCATGAATCTGACAATTGAACATGATGGAAAACAGAAAAAGGTGAAAATAAGGCCTGTGGAGACAGATTCCAATCAATATATGGCAGGCTTGTGGGTGCGGGATAATATGCATGGTATTGGGACACTGACGTGGCTGGATGAAGAAGGTAATTTTGCAGCACTGGGGCATTGTATCAGTGATATAGATACCGGCAGGCTGATGGAAATCGACAATGGTCAGCTGTATCGTGCAGAGATATATTCTCTCGTGAAAGGGAGCAGCAGTCAGCCCGGTTCGCTTACCGGAGCCATCGATTATCGTATGCAGTCCTGCATAGGAACTGTCAGAGAGAACACAGAGCAGGGGATTTTTGGAGCAGGCAATCAGGAAATCAGAAGTCTGATTCTTGAAAAGCTGAATATTTTTTATCAACTGAATTCTTTTGAAGATCTATGGGAAAAGGCAGCCCGGGAAGTTGCGTCTGTGGATGAAATTCATGATGGAAAAGCGCAGATGGTCAGTTCTTTTGATGGAGAATATCGGTTTTACGAAATAGAAATTCATAAAATCTCCGGGGAAAAAGCAGGGTATGAGAATATCAATATGGAGATTACGGTTACTGATAATTCCCTTCTGAAGCAGACCGGAGGTATTCTGCAGGGGATGAGCGGGAGTCCGATTATTCAGGATGGGCGGCTTGTGGGTGCTGTAACCCATGTGCTGGTCAATGATCCGACGAGAGGGTATGGAATATTTATTGAGAATATGCTGGAGCATTGAGCCGGGCAAAGTATGTTGATTTGTTGGTGTGATAAAAAAAGAATGATTGTAAAGCAGGCAAAGAGGTGAAGATGTCATTGAGTTGCCTGCTTTTTATGTGCAAAAAATAAAAAATTATATTTATTTTACAAACCACGCATTGCGTTGTTAGAAATAATGTGATATGAATAAAGAGATATTACATGGAGGTGTTCAGAAATAATGGAATCTGCAGATAAAATACGGAGACTTAGGGAACAAACAGGGATGACCAGAAAAGATTTTTCCATACATATTGGAATTCCTCTGAGAACGATAGAAGATTGGGAGGCGGGGCGCAGGACACCACCGGAATATATTCCACGTCTGATCGAGTATCAGCTGAAGTATGAAGAACTGATCGGGAAAATGAAAAGGACGGAGCAGAATGCAGAAAAATAATGAAATTGTCATTTTTGAAACAGAAGATAAGCAGGTGAAATTACCAGTAACTGTGGAAGGCGAAACGGTATGGTTAAATCGGAATCAGATGTCTGAGTTGTTTGACAGGGATATTAAAACGATTGGTAAGCATATTAATAATGCTTTGAAAGAAGAATTATCCGTCGACAATTCAACTGTCGCAAAAT
>JAXDZY010000121.1:0-5995 GCA_034086685.1 Lachnospiraceae bacterium | reverse complement strand
ACCGCCTCCTGTGTTATATTCTGAGTTTGGCTTGCGACACCATTCTCATTATAACACAGGAGGCTTTTTATCATATCTTCAACGTTATCCACTTATTCCATTCTCCCCAGCATAGCTGGGGGATTAGGATTTTCATTTAATTCAAAAGGAATTTCATTATGTTTACAGCAATAATTATATAGGTTATTATTCCATTGATATTTTTCATGTTCAAAATCAAAGAATTTTTCAAAAATTTTCTGATTTTTCCATGATTCTTTTAGTTCTTCAGAACGCTCAAAAGGATGCAATCCCTGTATTACCAGTGAAAAGAGATCGTATGCACAGGATATTAAGGATCCGATATATACCTTTTCCTGTGTATTTTCTTCCTTTACTATAGAAAAAGCTTCATTCAAATCATCAATTAGTTGCTTAATTTCTAAATAAGCCGTATGAAGTAAACCACATTCAGCCATCAATCCATATTTTTGTAATCTGATTCCATAAAGATCTTTTGGACATTTATATTGCTGCAATTTATCACGGACATCTGTAATCTGCATTCTGAAAAATAGCTGTTTGATAAACTCCCATTTTAGTTCATACTTTCCATTGCTCAAAATATCATGCTTATCAAACAGAATATGGAATATTTCATCCCATTTTTCCCAATTCATATCTTCTCTATAGTCCCGGAGAAGCGCTTGTCCTATATAGAACCAGTATTCATTATTAGTCCTATTTGAAAAATCATTTATCTCAAAATATGTTTTCCATATTTTATAGATATTCTTTTGGAGATATTGATTAAATATTATCATCCCTGTTTCATAGCGCCATATAAGCTCATACGAGAAATCTAATTGTTCTTGAATGGACAAATCATTTGTATTCCAGAGAAGTTCCTCATCTCTGGTATATGCTAAGAGAGTTTCTCTTTTCCCAACTGGAGCAATATACCATCCTGGATATTTTAATCGTTCATTTCTCCAATGGCGAATTAATTCCGAAACTTCTTTTTTGCGTTTTTCTTGCGAAGCAAATAACCCTCTTGTCTGCTGAGAATTCAATTCCCATGTAAACATATCATCATCACTGCCAACAATAGTACCGCTTTCTGAGTCCGAAAAAAATGAAGAAGAATTATTTGTCTGCATTTCATACGAATGCTGATTTGCCAATATTTGTTCTGTTCTTGCATCAAGTCGGACAAGCATCCCCATCATGGCATTGCCTTGTTTATAAAGACGATGAAAAAAAAGGCGGTTGGCCAAATCCGGATCTCCTACAGAAGTTAACTGAAAATACAATTCTATAATACTTGCAATGATACGATCCCCATCATCAATAATTTTATAAACCTGACACAATTCTGTTAATTTATTATATAATGCAGCTTCTAAATCAAAAGATTCTTCTTCTCTAATTTCTTTAAGAATCTTTATAATATTTTCCTTCGAAAAAGCCGCTTGTAGATCAGATAAAAATAGGGTGGTTGTATCTGCCTCAAATCCAGTAAAAAACTCCGCAAGTTCTGTAATTTTTTGATCTATTTGAGCATTTTGGGCTGAACTCTCTCCAAACTTATATGCTTTTCCTTTAATAGCTTCCATAAAATCAGAGCATAAAGTTTGCAATACTTTTGTTGCTACTTGTGTTGTAATTGCTGTATTGATAATCATATTTAATCACCTCGAAATCTTACAATTGATATTATAATTCAATTGCTTGTCTTTGGTATTATATCAAAAATTGACTATCAAATAAACCCGCTCCATAGAAGAGCGGGTCTAGGGTCTAGAAAAAAAGATATACTAAGTATTTATTGATACTTATCCCATCAGCGAATTACATTCCATAGTGCAATACTCTGACCACTTTTCAGAATTACCGTCTGCATCAATGGCACATACTCTGATCTTGCGCCCTCTACAACATCCAGTTACATTTTTATCGTTATGACTTCACATCAATTACTTCATATTCATCCTTTGCCCTGAGTTTCAGCCTGCGATCCAGAAACTTCTCGATATCGAAGGTGTATTTCTTATTGTAGTCTGCCGTGTACTTGTATTTCGGATGCTGTGTCAGATCATATTTGTCTGACAGGAAAGGCCTGACACCCCTCAGCTGAAGGATACATTTTCCGCCATCCAGTACTGCCAGTTCATCCCGGCTCATGAGTTCTTTTCCCAGTTTCTGATAATTCATGGAGTGGGATTCTTCCCGCCCCCGGCTTTCTCCTGTGTTAAAAGTGTCGATGGTCTCTTTCCCAAGCGCTTCTGAAAGGTCCTTAAGCGTTGATGGTTCGGATCCGCCGAGGAATATCTGGCTGTCACAGTTGCCGATAATGGTATCCGCATTATCTTTATAGATGGCTTTCAGCTGACTTTTAGCCTGAAGAACCAGACATGCAGAAATCTCGCGGCTTCGGATTGTTGCCATTAATTTCTCCAGATTCGGAATCTGACCAATATTTGCCATTTCATCGATCAGGCAGCGTACATGCACCGGAAGTCTTCCCCCATAAACATCATCTGCCTTTTCGCAAAGCAGATTGAACATCTGCGTATAAATCATGCTGATCAGAAAATTAAAAGTGGAGTCCGTATCACTCATAATCAAAAACAGGGCCGTTTTCTCATCTCCCAGAGTATCCAGTTCCAGTTCATCATAGGCAGTGATTTCACGGAGCTCCGCAATATCAAACGGCGCCAGTCTGGCACCGCAGCTGATCAGGATACTTTTGGCTGTCTTGCCTGCCGCCAGTTTATACTTCTTATACTGCCGGACAGCAAAATGATCCGGATTCCTTTTCTCCAGTGCTTCAAACATCAGATCCACCGGGTTCTGAAATTCCTCATCATCTTCCCGGACTTCCATGGCATTGATGAATTCAATTAATGTTGCAAAATTCTGCTCCTCCACCGGCGCTTCATAATGGATATAGCCGATCAATGCACAATAAAGCAGCGTTTCGGCCTTTGTCCAGAATTCATCTCCCGATTTCCCGTCCCCTTTTGTGTTCGCAATCAGTGTTGTGGTAAGCTTCAATATATCCTTCTCAGAATGAATATACGCAAATGCATTATAATGCATTGACTTTCTGAAATTGATCGTATTGAATATTTTGATGCGGTATCCGAATTTCTGCAGCGCTTTTCCACATTCAATCACGATGCTTCCTTTGGGATCCGTAACAACATAACTGGAATGCATCTGGAGAAGATTGGGTTTCAGCCAGAATCTTGTTTTACCGGAGCCTGAACCGCCTACAATCAACACATTTTTATTCCGGGCATTCTTTGGATTTTCTGGACGATTGCTCATCATCAGCCGCTCTGTTTTTGTTAGTATCACATTATCCTCAAACTTCGGAGCGATAAACGGCTCGATATCTCTGGCATTCCCCCATCTGGCCGAACCATATTCTACATTGTGCCTGTAGTTTCGGGCATTTTTTCCTTTCAGATAAACCGCCAGACGAAGCAGGCATCCCCCGGCCAGTCCAACCAGCAGATCAAACGGATGCATACTTGGCAGTGGATTTCCGAATGCAATTATCAATGTACTCATAAGAGATATGATTGTTTCTGATAAATTCTCCCCTGCCGCCAGCCGCCATGCTTCCCCGAAATTGGTAGCAGTCAGACCGATTACAATATATGGAAGCCACTGTGAAATCTTTCTGATTTTTTTCGATGTCATCTTACCTGCTCCCGGATCTTATCACGGACTTTTCCCGGAATTGCTGCCGCGATTGCTTTATATTTTTTCAGTTCCTTCAATACACTCTTTCGATTTGACCCGTTTTTCATAACATCACTGGTATATTCCTTAAATGCTGCGGTCAATGCATCCGCATCTCTGGCTTTGAAAAATATAATATATTTCGGTGGCTGTACGGAGCTGTCTTTTCTGACCGCATAA
Organism: Lachnospiraceae bacterium; assembly: GCA_034086685.1. GTDB lineage: Bacteria > Bacillota > Clostridia > Lachnospirales > Lachnospiraceae > TWA4. The sequence goes on along the minus strand of JAXDZY010000121.1, from coordinate 2,083 downwards.
TCGACACCATACTTTCCGGCATATTTTTCAAAGCCTCGAAGATCCGTTTTGGAAATGTCAATACTGGATACACCCTGATTCTGTCCGATCAGTTCTTTGACCGTCTGCTTCCCGGTCGGCTTCCCATTTGCTTTTGCAGATTTTTCTGCATTTTTCCGATTCCGGCTTTTACCGTATGTTTCCAGCAGCTTTTTTCCAGCCGCAATCAAAGTACGCGCCGAAAGTTTTGTTGTAGTAACTGCCAGATTTACGGTTCTGTTTTCTACTTCTTCCTGCAAGAAATCACTCCCTTTCCGGAAAAACAGCAGTTATTTTTCACATGCTTTTCAAAGTGTTTCCTCATGATGTTTTTTAGGCACAGACGGTTCTTTGGAATCTTTCTGCTTACTTTCCTTCCGCATATGGTTCAGTTCTGCCAGAACGGAAGGACGTTCCTGATTATTTTCCTCCCTTTCCTGTCTGCGGTTTTCAAATTTTTCTGCCAGTTCAAAAACCCTGTCCTGGCTGTCGTAATGATAAACATTGTCAGACAGTTTATCTTCCGGAAGGACCTCTGAAGCATTAACTTCGCGTACCATGCTCTCCAGATCACGGTAATTTGTTTCTCCATTGTCAGGCAGCAGCAGAACTTCATGCACAGACGACGGAAGGACAAAAAAATCCCCTCCCAGCTGACCGGCTGCCTGATCCATAAAACCGGGATACGCAATGACACCTGCTCCTCCAACGGAGCCTTCGACGCTGGCAACAAACATCGAAGGTTTTTCCTCTGCACCGAAATCAAAGACTGCACTCATGTCACCCATCAGTTCTCTCATAACATCAGCCAGATTTCTGAGTGTGGGCGGCTGATTCAATGCTGTATTTTCCATCGCATCTTTATGAAGCTGTTCTGCTGTAATGCCGTAAATTCCCATAATCTCATTGGTCATCAGCACACTGGCCGTCCCGGTTTCATCCTGCCCCAGTTTCATACGGTAAACAACAGACAGATCTTCCATTTCCCGATGCGGAATATTCTGCAGCATATCTTTATTGAGTTCCGTTGGGATCACCTGAACATACAATGTCGCTTTCATCTGCTCATAATTTTCCAGAATATCCACATCAATCCGGGGCATATCAGAAAGAACGCTTTTCGCCTCATCTGCGATCTGATTCAGAATACTGCTATAGGGTTCTCCCGCATTCATTTTTTTAAAAAATGAATCCAGTTTGATGCCTGCTGCCATCGGATTGTCATCTGTCTGAAGGCTTAACCCTGTATATGACTGGTTCTGCAGCTTGTCCACATGACGGATTTCCATCTGAACCCCCTGCATTTCTCCCGGTAATCTGTCGGGCAGATCTTTTACCACTGCGTCCTGAAATTCTTTAAAATTCATTGCCTACCTCCATTCTCCAAGGCTGATTGCCGTTATCTCCTGTGTATCATTTTTCAAAGTCACCGTATTGTCCTCAATATATTTCTGGATATTGTACAGCTCGGCTGCTTCCAGAGAAATATCGTTTCCTTCTTCATCCACATTAAAAAATACTGCGGGACCCACCAGGTAATTACCGGAGGACAGCTGGATCAGCTGTTTTTCGTCATAGCTGACAAGTACATTCAGTTCCGTCAGCACACAGATTTCATCTGACTCCCCAAAACAGTCCAGAAATCCTGCAGCCTCTTCCGGTGAAGCCATTTTGGGTGCCGAACCGGGAATGACTGTCATCATAACAACCGGCGGCTCTATCACCTCAGGTTCATCCGCTTTTTCCTTTTCTTCCGGATCCTCCCCGCTTTTATCAGTCTGTTCCAGCCAGTTCAGAAAAACCTCTGTCAGCTGTTTCATGTCTCTGCACATTTTTTCAGAATCAAAAATCATAATAACCACTTCCGGCATATGTCTTTCAGAAGATATCTGTGCACAGGAAAAAGGAATGTTCAGGCCGAAAATATTCTGCTGGCAATGGCACATAACATGAACAAGCTGCACCATAAAATCCAGGGAGAGCGGACCGGCACCCATCTGTATGACCTGAAAAAAAGCTCATGATTTTGACATTTTAAAACAGAACATCAGTGAAAAAGTTCATG
>JAXDZY010000120.1:0-21402 GCA_034086685.1 Lachnospiraceae bacterium | reverse complement strand
TTGTTTCCATTGGTTCCTCCAGATTATTTTTCTGGATTCCATTGTACAGGATTATTTTGGATATGTCACCGTTTTCCTGTATACAATCTATCATACTTATCTTTTTTTGAACATCCCTAAAAACGTGCGTTTACCGTGAGGCTGCCAGGAAAAAAACAGTATTATTCCGGCGTTACGATCCGTCCCGCAATGGCGCATGCCGCTGCAGTGACAGGAGATGCCAGATAGATTTCCACTTTGGAGGTCCCCATTCTTCCAAGGAAATTGCGGTTGTTTGTTGCTACGACGCGCTCACCGTCGGTGAGGATGCCGCCTGCCCGTCCGCAGCACAGACCGCAGCCGGGATGTGTGATCATGGCACCGGCTTCAGACAGAATCTGCAGTGTACCGTTTGCCAGAGCCTGTCTGTAGATTTTGCGGCTGGCGGGGGTTACGATCAGCTTCACAAAAGGAGCCACCTTTTTGCCTTTCAGCACAGCAGCGGCCCGCTCCAGATCCTCCAGACGGCCGTTGGTGCAGGAGCCGATGAATACCTGATCGATTTCGGTACCTTCCAGCTCTGTGGTGGGTTTAATATTGTCCACCTGAGACGGACATGCCATAACCGGCACGAAGTCCTCTGCTTTATAATTCATGACGCGGCAGTAGATGGCGTCTTCATCGCCCGCCAGGCTGCGCTCCGCGTCGGTCAGCTGGATTTCACAGTATCTGGCCGTTTTTTCATCGGGTGTGAACAGTGCACATTTTGCGCCGGCTTCGATTGCCATGTTGGACATGGTCATACGGCTGGCAACGGACATATTTTCGATGGTCTCACCGGCAAATTCCAGCGCTTTATAAGTGGCGCCGTCTGCTCCCAGATCGCCGATCAGACGGAGAACGATATCCTTGGATGTAACATTGGCAGGGAGTCTGCCGTTGATATTGACTCTGATGGTTTCCGGCACTTTGATCCACAGCTCTCCGGTTCCCAGGATACTTGCCATCTCCGTGTAGCCGATACCGGAGGAAAATGCGCCTACACAGCCGTAGGTGGTGGTGTGACTGTCCGTGCCGAACACTACATCACCGGGTTTTACGTAACCGGCTTCCGTCATAAGCTGATGACAGATACCATCGGAACGGTGGACATGTGTCATACCGTATTTTGCTGCAAATTCGTCACCTCTGCGGAAGTGACGTGTATCATCCACCTGGCTTGCAGGTACGAGATGATCGTAGATCAGAACCACTTTGTCGGGATCCCAGAGCTTTTTAAAGCCCATTTCTTCAAATTTATCGGCAACAAAGGGGATGAAAATATCGTGAATCATGACACGGTCCACGTTGACAGTCACGATATCGCCGGCTTTTGCCGCTTCATTGCCTGTATTTCTGCGAATGATTTTTTCAATAACAGTTGCGCCCATAATAATTCCTTTCCAGTCCTGTCCGCAGTGCAGACCGTTTTTCAGTTTTCGATTCCTAATGTACTTAATCCAGACCGTTCCGTCTGCGCATGGCCTTTACCAGACCGCCTGCATTGATGATATCCAGCAGGTTCTGCGGAAGGGTGGAAATCGGATAATCTTTACCTTTGCAGGTGATGTGATCTCCTACTGTCACTTCGATGTTTTCCCCTTCGGTGGCTGCATCATACAGATCGGGATTCTCAATCAGAAGGAGGCCGTTGTTGATGGAGTTGCGGAAAAAAATGCGGGCGTATGATTTTGCAATAACGCATCGGATGCCCAGTGCCTTGATCACTTCGGGAGCCTGTTCTCTGGAAGAACCGCATCCGAAATTTTTGCCTGCTACGATGATATCGCCTTCTCTGATCTGGCCGGCAAGCTCCGGGCGCAGGGGACTGAAAGCGAAAGGTTTCATATCTTCTACTGTTTTTAAGGCCAGATATTCTGTGGGAATGATGATATCAGTGTCGATATCGTCACCCATAAGCCATACTCTGCCGCTGAACTGTTCCATATTTATATTCCTTTCCATATAACTGTTCAGAGACGGACAGATTTGCTGATTGAAATGACTCTGAACAGTTGTGATAATCTTTTATCAGATCATGTCTGCTGTTGCGATTTCGCCTTTGATGGCGGAGGCAGTGACGGTGGCTGCGGAGCCCAGGTAAACGAAGGAATCCTTGTGGCCGGCACGTCCCTTGAAATTGCGGGTACCGGTGCTGATCAGAGTCTCCCCTTCACCGATGACACCCTGGCAGCTTCCCCAGCATACGCTGCAGTTGGCATTCATAACGATGGCACCTGCTTCCATGAAGATGTCGATCAGACCTTCTTCCATGGCCTGCTGGTAAATGGTATTGCTGGCGGGAACAACCAGAAAACGTACATGAGGCGCAACTTTTTTTCCTTTGATGATTTCAGCTCCCACACGCAGATCCTCCAGGCGTCCGTTATTGCAGGAACCAAGGAATGCCTCATCAATTCTGATGCCTGTACATTCTTTTGCAGGAACTACGCTGTCAACAAAATGAGGTTTTGCAACGATGGGTTCAATGCTGTCCAGATCAATGTCATAAGTACGGGCAAATACGGCGTCATCATCGCTCTTAAAACAGGCTTTGGGCTCACGTCCGTGGGCTTTCAGATAATCCATGGCGATGTCATCCACTTCCATCAGAGCGGTTTTGGCACCGGCTTCCACACACAGATTGCAGATGGAGATACGGTCGCTCATGGTCAGCGTCTTCATACCTTCTCCCACAAATTCCATGGCTTTGTAATTGGCGCCGTTGGCACCGATTTTGCCGATGATGGTCAGAATCAGATCTCTTGCGTAAACACCGTCCTTTAATTTTCCTGTCAGGTTGAAGCGCAGGGTTTCAGGAACGAGGAGCCAGGACTGGCCGGTTACCATGGCGTACAGGTAATCGGTACAGCCTACGCCGGTTCCGAAAGCACCCAGAGCTCCGTAGGCACAGGTATGGCTGTCTGCACCGAAAATCAGTTCACCGGGGCAGACATGATTCTCCATCATGATCTGGTGGCATACACCTTTGCCTTCATAGAAGGTAATACCGTTGTTTCTGGCAAAATCACGCATTTTTTTCTGTGAAGCTGCGGTTTTGGGGCTGTCGGAGGGTACATTGTGATCGACGATCCAGACCAGCTTGTTTACATCTGCAATATGCGGATTTTTCAATTTATTGTACATGTCAATTGTCAAATGTGTGGTGCCGTCATTGCTCATGAGACGGTCAACCTCCACTGTATGAATATCACCGGGCTTTACGCTGTCCACACCGGCTGCTCTTGCAATAATTTTTTCGGCTATTGTCATTCCCATGGAATCATTTCCTCTCCAAATACGTTATGTAATAGAAATACGTTCTATAATGATGTGTTATTTATTCAGTGATGCAATCAGTCCGCCCTGATCCAGGATGCCCTGCATATACGGCGGAAGCTTGGTGCAGGTAAATGTTTTACCGCCCGTTTTGACGGTACCTTCACTCAAAGACAGCTCCATCTCTTCGCCGGCTTCCACATGATCGTACAGATCCTTGCAGACAATAACGGGCAGGCCGATGTTGATGGCATTGCGGTAGAATATGCGTGCGAAGGATTTGGCCAGTACGGCTTTTACACCCAGGGCCTTCAGTACACCGGGAGCCTGTTCTCTGGAAGAACCGCAGCCGAAATTCTCTGCTGCGACTACGAAATCACCGGGTTTTACTGCGGAAGCAAAATCAGGATCCAGAGATTCAAAGGCATGTGTTTTCATCTCATCAATGGTAGGGAATAATAAATACTGAGAAGCGATAATCTGGTCAGTATCCACGTCTGTATGAAATTTGAAAATTTTACCCATAAAGGGGTCCTCCTTATCTGTTATTGGATAAACGGAATGAAAATCCGTAAATATCGGAATTTACATGCATATTAGTTTAACATTAACCAGAGAAAAAGTACAGAGGGTAAAATTCATCATTTTCAATGATTAAATTTAATATATTGCAACAGCCCGGCAGATAAGGATGGTGTGCTGATAAACTGTCATAAAAAATTTAGAAAATCTTAAGGGTTCATGCATGTAATTTTAAATACTTGTTTGTTATAATCGGATTATCTTCCACGTATTCCGGCAGGTATGTTCGTACCGGAGTATATCAGGAGGGAAAGATTCGATTGAAAATATTCGGAAAGGATAGGGTATATGAAGATTGCAAAAAGGATTATGGCAGTTTTTCTGCTGGTTCTGCTGTGTCTGCCTGTGGGGATGACTGCAGAAGCCGCATCGGTAAATGAGACGGCGGTTTCATCCGGACAGACGGACGGTTCACAGCAGAGCCGGTCAAAGAGCGCCAATGGCGTGATCAACACGGAGGATTTTGAGATCAGGGTTTCGTATGGCCTGAATGGTAATTTCCGCACAGGTGTTGCCATACCGGTTACCATTTATATAAAAAGTCTGAAGAAGGATTTTGAAGGTACTGTCAGGATGATCGTGCCCGGTGACAGTGAGTACGGGACGAGTCCTGTTGCTTATGAGAAAGATATTCTGCTGAGCACGGGAGTACAGAAAGTGGTTACCATGTCGGTATACAGCTGTTCGGTTATGTCCACATTTAAATTTCAGCTGGAGGATGCATCCGGAGAGGTTCTCATCGATAAAAGTGTAACCATGAAAAGCCAGCTGGGAGATAATGCTCTGATCGGGGTATTAAGCGATGACTATACGGCACTGAATTATTTTGACGGTCTGAGTATAAGTCTGCCTTCAGGTATTATTCAGACAGTACGTCTGGTGGAGCTTGGCGAAGAGATTCTGCCGGAGCAGGCTTCCGGGCTTGATTCACTGAGCTATCTGATTATTAACAGTTATGATACTTCAAAGCTTTCTCAGGAACAGTATGATGCGATCAGGAAGTGGACAGCACAGGGAGGAGTTCTGATTATTGGCACGGGTTCTGATTACAGCCGTACTCTGTCCGGGTTCAGGGATGATTTTGTGGAGGGAACCATTGGGGAAGCTGCAGAAGGAACTCTGGAGCTGGATGTGGAGAAATCAGAAGCTCTGAAATATACGAAAGAACAGGGGATCGTAAGTCTTTCCCTGAAGGACGGAAAACCTCTTACAGGCATTTTTAAGCAGGAGGATGAGAATACCGGTCTGATCTGGAACCGGGATTATAAACAGGGTCATGTGGTTGTGACGGCATTTAATCTGGGTATGGAACCCATCGTCAGCTGGAATCAGACGCAGAAACTGGCATCACTGCTTCTGGAAGAATCGGCTTCCGGCTACAGCGGTGTGCGGATGGAGTCACTGAGCTATGGGGGCGGAAGCGGTAATCAGTGGATGATGTCCAATGCTCTGGACGGTCTTCATGATATAAAATATCCTGACATGAAACTTATGGGGATTCTTTTCCTGTTATTTGTGATTCTCATCGGACCGGGACTGTATCTGATTCTGAAACTGGTGGATAAAAGAGAGTGGATGTGGATTCTGGTGCCGGTTCTGGCAGTGGGATTTACAGTGGGAATATTTACGGTGACACAGAATCTTCGTATCAGGCATCCAAGAGAAGCTTCTTTAACCACGCTGTATTACGATATGGATTTTGAAACCGGTGTTCAGGAAAATGTGGATATGGCCGTACAGGTTCCCGGAGCCGGTGAAGAAAAAGTAAATCTGGATCCCGCTCTTGGCAATCTGAAGCTGTACGGTGGGGATTACAATGATTACTATACGAACACAGGAGTCCTGGATCAGAAAAAGCTTTATGAATACAAAACAGCCGTCCGCGAAACATCGGAGGGATATATGCTGGGAATCCGCAACAGGGAAACCTTCGGTTCCACCTATATGAGCATGAACCATGTAACAGAGGACAGCAAAAGCTGCGGACTGGATGTGGAGATAACGAGAAATACCACAGGAGTGAGCGGCAGGGTGACGAACAGGACAGAGAGGGATCTTCAGCATGTAATGGTTTTTGCAGGTAAAAGCATGGTTATGATCGGAGATCTGAAGTCCGGTGACAGTGCTGAATTTACCGAAAAAGACAGCAGATACTTTAACTGTGACATATACAGTATTACATTTCCCGGGATGTCTGAGGACTCGGCAGAACTGCAGCAGCAGAGAAGTATTCTGGAACTGTTCTGTGAAAGATATCTGTACAGCATGGATGCGATGGATGTTTATGTATATGCATACATGGGAGAAATCAATGCGGATTATGTGACGGATGAACAGGTGGAAGAACAGAACAGAGGGATTATCGTGAGACATGACCGGATCGGATACAGTGATTATGAAAATGCGGAAATCCTTACTCTGTACGATTATTCCAGAAATTTTGTTGATGGATGGGATTCAGACGGACAGCTGTATGTGGAGGAGATTGAAGTGGAATTTGATATAAGCGGTCTGGTTGAAGATATTTATGCGCTGATCCGGGCCAGGGATTCGGAGGCACAGTATGGACCCACTGACAGTGTAACGGTATACGGTTATAATGTGGAAAGCGGCCAGTATGATGAACTGTTTGCCGATGATATTATCATGAAGTTTGAAAACGGATGTCCTTATCTGAATGACCAGGGTATTGTGAGGCTGAAATTTACCTGTCCCCGGGCGGGTGATTACATCTATACGCCTCAGATTACTGTAGTGGGAGGTGAATCCTGATGCTTGATATTGAACATTTATATAAAAAATTCGGTTCTTTTTATGCGGTGGATGATCTGAACCTTCATATCGATAAAGGGGAGATTTTCGGATTTGTAGGGCATAACGGTGCAGGGAAGACTACTACCATGAAAATTACTGCAGGGCTCCTTGCAGCCAGCAGCGGAAGTATTTCCATAGACGGTGTGGATGCTTTCAAAAACCGGAAGAAGATTAAGAGAAAGATCGGTTATATGCCGGATTTCTTCGGGGTTTATGATAATCTGAAGGCTATTGAATATATGGAATTTTATGCTTCCATGTACGGGATTACCGGAAAGAAGGCGAGAACGACATGTCTGGAGCTGATGGAGCTGGTAAATCTTTCCGACAAAGTCAATACCTATGTGGACAGCCTGTCCAGAGGCATGAAGCAGCGTCTCTGCCTGGCCCGCAGTCTGGTTCATAATCCGGAGCTTCTGATTCTGGATGAACCTGCTTCCGGCCTGGATCCCAGAGCCCGATTTGAGATGAAAGAGATTCTTAAGAATCTGGGTTCCATGGGCAAGACGATTATTATCAGTTCACATATTCTGCCGGAGCTGGCGGATATGTGTGATACCATCGGTATTATGCAGAAAGGGCAGCTGATCATGCATGGAACGGTAGAAGATATTCAGATGAAAGCCATGCATGCAAAACCGCTTCATGTACGTGTGCTTGACCGTCAGGAGGATGCCGTGCGGATACTGAAAGAGGATCCCCATACGCGGCGTGTTTCGGTCAGGGAGGATTATCTGGTGGCTGATTATACAGGTGATGATATGGATACTGCACGGCTTCTCCAGAGGCTTATGGCACAGGAAATTCTGATAGAAAGTTATTATAAAGAAAAAGGTAATCTGGAATCGCTGTTCCTGGAACTGACCAGCGAGGAGGGAACGGCAGACGGAGGTGAGGAATCATGAGAGCGAATCCTATTTTGAAAAAGGAACTGGTGCTGGGAGCACGCAGCATCAAATTTCCTCTGGCGCTGGTGTTTTACAGCGGCTGTCTGTCTGTGACGGCACTTGTTACTCTGGACAGCCTGACCGGCTTCAGATATTATTACGGCGGTATTGATTTTGAAACGCTTACTTCTATTTTCATGATTCTGGCTTATATGCAGCTGGTGATGATCTGCATTATACTTCCGGTCCTGACAGCGGGAAGCATTGCGGGGGAGCGGGAAAGGCAGACTCTGGATATCATGCTGACAGCTCCGGTTTCCCCCATGTCAATTGTGATGGGAAAGCTGTTTGCGGCCATGTCCAATATTTTTCTGTTTGTAATCAGCAGCCTGCCTGCCATGGCGATTGCATTTCTGTACGGAGGTATTCGATGGCAGTATCTTCTGATTTTCATGGTATCTATCATGTGCATTGCATTTTTCAGCGGTGCCATAGGGATCTGGTGTTCTTCGGTTTACAAAAGGACCATTGTATCCGTTATCATGAGTATGATTGTGGAACTGATATTTTTTCTGGGTACCATACTGGCGGTTATGGCTTATTATTATGTGAGATATGAGCAGATTCTTGAATCCACAGGTACTTTCCCGAATTCGGGAATCAATGTGGGCTGGGTTCCGGCCATATTGCTGCTGAATCCGGCGGTAGGCTTTACAGATGCCATGTTTACGGCATATACGGGAAGCAGCGGAGCAGAGATGGTGCTTACCTACACAGGAGTTTTCGGAAAACCTGCCTCCGGTCTGCTGAAACTGTGCCCATATTGGTCCTGGATCAGCATGGCAGTTACACTGGTTATCGGATTCGGCTTTGTAATTCTGGCTGCCCGGAGGATCGATGCGGTCAGACGCAGGGAAAAACATACAAAGGTGAAAAAGAAAAAACAGAAAAAAGAAAAATAAGCAGGACGAGGAAAAATGGATCAGCGGATAAAAGAATTTGTTAACCGGCTGCGTTTGTGGATTTTCGGAAAGCAGCTGCTGCATGCGCTGCTGTGGTGTATGCCTGCAGGGGTGTTTCTGGGGGCAGTTCTGGAAATGGTATCTTATTTTGTGCCCTGGTACAGCGTTCATTACTGGGCCGCCGGTGCTGTGGCTTTGGGAGCTGCTGCGGCAGTGATCTGGACTTTGTGTCATTATCCTTCTGCCCGAAAGGCAGCTATGATTCTGGATGAAACAGGGCTTAAAGAAAGGACAGTAACGGCGCTGGAGCTGGCAGGGGATGACAGTTTTTTTGCGAGTCTGCAGAAAAAAGATGCCTGGGAGAAGCTGTCGGATATGAAAATCCATAAACGGATCCCTTTAGCAGTTACGTGGAAACGCCCCTGTCTTCTGGGAGTTCTATGCATTCTTCTGGCTGTGACCGGCCTCCTGCCCTCGCCGGCCAGAACAAGGGCAGGAGAGATGCATCAGGTTGCTGAAAAAGCTCAGGAGCAGATTGAAAAAGTGGAAAAAGTTCAGGAAGAGCTGAAAAAAGAGGAGCAGACCGATACACAGATACAGGAATACAGTCAGCTGCTGGAAGAAATCCGGGAAGAACTGAAAACGGCAGATTCTGAAGAAGCTCTGGAAAAGACTCTTGAGAGGGCAGAACATAAACTGAATCAGGCATCGGAGAAGACAGACAATCAGTCATTGAAGGACAGGATGAATCATCTTTCACTTGCATTGAATCCGGATAAAAACGGAGTTACTGATGCGGGGAAAGCAGAAGGTGATCAGGAAAAGCAGCTGGCGGCAAAGCTGGAGGAGGCTGCACAAAAAGCCGGGGAACTTCTGGAAAAACTGCAGGAATCCGGTGATCTGAGTCAGATGAGCCGGGAAGATCTGGAAGCGGCGCAGAAAGCACTGGAGGATCTGGCAAAGCTGTCTGAAGATCAGCAGCTGTCGCAGAGCCTTCAGCAGGCAGCGTCTCAGATTGGTTCAGGAGCTGCAGGAAGCAGTACGCTGGCTTCGGCTCAGGCAACAGTCAGTGCCCTGAAACAGACAGCTGCAGCACAGCTGGCTTCCAATGGCAGCAGCGGACAGTCAGGATCTTCCAATTCCGGCACTTCCGGAAATAATTCCGGAAGCGGAAATGGGACCGGAAACGGAAATGGCAGTGGAAACGGAAGCGGCAGTGGAAACGGAAATGGCAGTGGAAACGGAAGCGGCAGTGGAAACGGATCCGGCAATGGAAATGGCAGCGGGACCGGAACGGGATGGAATTACGGAAGTAAGAATGGAAAAGAATCGGAAATCACCTATAAAGGTGAGATGGTCTATGTACCCGGAGAAACCGGCGATGATGAAAATCTGACAGGAAGGCAGAATGAAGGCTCGTCCTATGTGACGCAGGGCGGGGATTCTCTGACATGGTCGGGGAATTCCGTGGAATACGGGCAGGTGATCAGCGAGTACAGCAGACAGGCCATGTCCCGGATCAGTGGTTCAGATTACCCTGCAGGAGTGCAGGACATTGTAAAATCTTATTTCGAGCAGCTGAATCAGTAAATAGTATGGAAAGGGCAGATTTATGAGTATCAACGGAGAACAGCAGTTAAAGGATATGGTGGAGAAGATCAATCAGTGTGAGGCTGAGATCGGAAAAGCAATTATCGGGCAGAAGGATATCATCAGACAGACGATTCTTGCCATTTTGTCGGATGGCAATGTACTTCTGGAGGGTGTACCCGGGCTTGGCAAAACAGAACTGGTGAAGGCTGTTTCCAGAGTTTTTCAGATGAGTTTTTCCAGAATTCAGTTTACACCTGATCTGATGCCGGCGGATGTGACCGGTACCAGTCTGATTCTGAAAGAAGGAGACCGCAATGTATTTCAGTTTGAGCCGGGACCGGTTTTTGCACAGCTGGTGCTGGCGGATGAGATCAACCGTGCGACTCCCAAGACTCAGGCAGCACTGTTGGAGGCCATGCAGGAGAAAACAGTTACGGCAGGAAGGAAGACATATGAGCTGCCTCAGCCTTTTCTGGTACTGGCAACTCAGAATCCTATTGAGAATGAAGGAACCTATCCTCTGCCCGAGGCACAGCTGGACCGCTTTCTGTTTAAACTTCATGTGGATTTCCCGAGCAAACAGGAACTGAAGGAAATCCTTCAGATCACCACAGGAAGTACAAGGCCGCAGCTTTCCCATGTGATTACAGGGGAAGAAATTATGGAGATGCGCCGGATTATTAATCAGATTCCCGTATCGGAAGCGGTTATGGATTATGCGCTTTCTCTGGTAGTGGCAACTCACCCTGAAGTGGATGGGGCTCCCGAGGTGGTGCGCAGATATGTGGCCGCGGGTGCAAGTCCCAGAGCTGCCCAGGCGATTATCAAAACATCCAGAGCAAGAGCCATGATGGAAGGACGTTATAATGTGGCCTTTGAAGATGTACGTTATGTGGCATATCCTTCTCTTCGTCACAGACTGATTACCAATTTTGAGGCAATTGCTGACGGGATAACGGAAGATCAGATTATTGCAGAGATCATGGGAGAACTGGATAAACGGCAGATTTAGCAGAAGATATATGGAATACAGAAAAACAGGTACTGTAAATGAGTGAATTATTTGATACGGGATTTTTTGCAAGATTAAATCGTCTGAAACTGGTCATGCATATCCGCCTGGATAAGGGGATGAGCGGAGGCAGGAAATCATCTGCCAAAGGTTCTTCTGTAGAATTTTCCGATTTTCGCGAATATCTGCCGGGGGATGATATCCGGCGGATTGACTGGAATGTTTACGGACGTCTGGATAAATTATATGTGAAACAGTTCATGGAAGAGAAGGAAGCCTTTTATCATATTTTTCTTGATACCAGTACTTCCATGGATTTCGGACAGGAAAGAAAATCGGTAATGGCTCTGAGACTGGCCGCAGTCTTTGCCTGGCTTGCATTGAAGCAGCTTGACAGGGTGGAGATTCTGACCATGAGTGATGGAAAGCTGGGAAAAAAGGGGGCTGTTATCGGAAGAGGCAGTTTTCAGCGTATTCTCATGGAACTGGAACAGGTTTCGTTTGAGGGGAAGACACGGATCAATGAGACAGTGAGACACTGGAGTCCGGGAGGAAGAGGTATCTGTATATTCATATCGGATTTTCTGGATCCGAAAGGTGTGGAAGAGGCAATCCGTTATCTGACTTTTAAGAAGCAGGAGATTCTTCTGATACAGGTGCTTGCCAAAGAAGAAGCGGAGTTTGACGGAGAGGGTACGCTGGCGCTGGAAGATATGGAAACGGGGGAACAGGTCCGGGTAACGGTAACCAGCCAGACTTTGCGTGTTTATCAGGATGAGCTGAAGAAACATACAAGGGATCTTGAGAAGCTGGCAAAACGTTACGGATGCGCCTTTCAGCAGGTGATTGCGGACGAAGAGCTGGAAAAAGTGGTTTTCCAGACATTAAAACAGAAAGGAATTTTCGGATAAAGTGGGTTTCAGTTCGTTATGGCCGCTGGTGCTTCTGGTGCTGGTGCCGGTTATTATCCTGCTTTATATTTTGAAGCAGGAAGCAAAAAAGCAGTCATTCTCCTCTGTTATGCTGTGGCAGGAGGTTTATCGTAATATCGAGGCAACAAAGCCCTGGGAAAAACTGAAAAAGAATCTTTTGATGTTTCTGCAGATTACAACGGTAATCCTGTTTATTTTTGCTTTAATGGGCCCCTGGCTGAAATCTGCAGGAAAAGAGGAAGGACAGGTAATTCTGGTCCTGGACAGCAGTGCCAGCATGGATACACTTTATGATGCTTCTCATAATGGTGGTCAGACACGGCTGGAGGCTGCAAAAGATGCTGCCTGCGATTATGTGGACAGTTTGCCCATGGGAACAACTCTGCATGTGATCAATTGTAATCAGCAGGCAGTTCTGCTCCTGTCCAGCAGCAGGGATAAAACGGAGGCCAAAAACCGGATCAGATCCATTGAGCAGACCAGTCTGGCAGGGAATCTGTCTGTATCGTTAAGTCTGGTTCAATCCTGTGTAAACCAGTCGGAAGGATCAGAAGCGGTCTTTTTTACGGATACGGCCTTTGATATGGGTGATATGAAAGCATCGGTGGAGTCTTTTTACAGCGATGTGGTAAATGTTTCTGTGGATACTGTCAGTTATGCAGAAAAAAACGGGCAGCTTATGGTACTGGTACAGGTTACCAATCATTCTGAACAGATACAGATGAGTGAGATCAATCTATATGGAACCGACGTCCGGGGAGAAGAAAAACTTCTGGATATTGCATCGTCAGAATTGGCTGCAGGAGAAAGTCAGTCTCTTTATTTTGAGCTGGATAAGGATGGAGAGGCTGACGGCGTGCAGGTGTTGAGGGCCGAATTGAATGAAAAGGATGATCTGTCAGGGGATAATTCCGCATATTGTATTGTAGATGAGGAAAAAAACGGACGGGTGCTGCTGATGACGGAATCGAATCTGTTTGTGGAAAAGGCGTTTACCAATTTATCAGGGATTGAACTGTATCGGACTTCGGATCAGACACTTACTGAAAGTGATTCCGGAGGAGAATATGATCTGTATATTTTTGACGGAATCGTGCCGGCGGAATTGCCTTCTTCGGGAAGTTTTCTTTTTATCAACTGCGAACATGAGGATTTCTTTAAAAACTGTGGAAAAGTCCGGGGGAAAATGCTTACCTTTGTGGATAGTGAGGTTACATTCTATATAGCAGGCAGTAAATTCGGAGTAAATGAATCCAGGATTTATAAAGTTCCGGGCTGGGGAACCGGTTTTCTGAAGGCGGGAGATGAATCGGCAGGTTTTTACGGAGTTTATGACGGGCACAGGATCGCGGTGCTTGGTTTTGATCTGCATCAGACAGACCTGGGACTTCAGGCAGAGTTCCCTGTGCTTATGTCCGGGCTTGCCGATTATCTGCTGGATGGAGGGCTGACGGAGAAAAATATTTATACGGCAGGTGACAGTATTATGCTGCATGGAAGCACAGCAGGTTCGGAACTGATATTAGCCGGACCGGATGGTATATCCCGGACTGTTGAAGCATTGAAAGCCGCCGGTTCTTATGTACAGGTAACGGATCCGGGGATTTATGAAGTGTCACAGGAGCAGGATAAAAAAGTTAAGAAGCAGAAATTTGCTGTGAATTTCCCTGTGGAACAGGAGTCTTCCGTTGTATCTGCCGGAAGTATGGTAAAAGATGATGATAACGGAGCGGGACCTGCGCTGCGGGCAGGGGCACTGGAAATCAGAAATTACCTGTTGATTCTGCTGCTGCTTTTACTGGTGGCAGAGTGGATTGTGTATATCAGAATGCAGTAAATGACGATAGGAGACGTGGGTATGCAATTGGAAATTGCGCGTCCGTGGGCGCTTTTGCTTCTGCCATTGTTAGCGGGAATTATTATCTGGTCTGCAGGAAAAATCCGCAGCCGGTCACGTACCAGACGTGCAGGTGAAACGCTGATTCGGTGTCTGGTACTGATATTAACTGTTCTGGCCGCTGCAGGAGTGAGTATCAGAAAACACAGTGATATGACTACAACCATATTTCTGGTGGATTTGTCAGATAGTGTGAAAGGAGCCCGTGCAGAAGAAACAGAGTTTATCCGGTCTGCCATTGCGGATATGCCGGATAAAAATCAGGCAGGAATCATAGTATTCGGCTCGGATGCTCAAATCGAACAGTTTGTAAGCGAAAAGAAGATATTTACGGATTTTCAGTCGGAAGTAACGGCTTCTGCGACCAATCTGGAGCAGGCGATTCAGACGGCACTGGCACTGTTTCCCGACGGAGATGCCTGCAGACTTGTACTTCTTACAGATGGGGCGGAGAATGAAGGAGACATCGGTACTGCGGCCTATTCTCTGACCGGCTCCAATGTGGAATTAAAGGTTGTAAAGTATGACAGTCATGTGGAAAAAGAAGTCTATGTCAGCAATGTATCTCTTCCGGATACAATCCATCAGGGAGATCAGTTTCAGGTTCAGGTGGAGATTTATTCTACGGAAGCGGTTAATGCAACGGTTTCTCTCTATTCAGGAAGGACTCTGAAAGGGAAGAAAGAGGTTGTTTTACAAAAAGGAAATAATCAGCTTGTATTTTCCGATGAAGGTCTGGAAGGAGGTTTGAAAAGCTATCGGGTGGCAGTGGAAGCAGAGCAGGATACTGTTTCCATTAACAATATATACAGTGCGTTCACGACCGTGGAGGCACGTCCGAAACTTCTGGTGGTGGAGGGAGAAAAGAAACAGGGAGAAGCATTTACAAAAATTCTGGATGCATGCAACTATGATTACGATGTTGTTACACCCTCCGGTGTGCCGGGACAGATTTCCGATATGACACAGTATCAGTCAGCTGTTCTGATTGATGTATATGCGGATGATCTGCGCAAAGGATTTATGGATATGGTGGAAATCTGGGTAAAGGATTACGCAGGAGGGCTTATTGCCATTGGAGGAAGCAACAGTTTTGCTCTGGGTAATTACAGGGATACGCCTCTGGAAACAGTTCTGCCGGTCAAAATGGATCTGGAAGGTGAAAAGCAGGTACCGAAGCTAGCCATGACCATGGTGATCGATCATTCGGGAAGTATGAGTGCATCTTCCACTGAAAAGGGCGGCGCTACATGCATGGATGTTGCGAAACAGGCAGCTGTCAATGCTCTTGATTCACTTAGAGAAATCGACGAGGTGGGAGTACTTGCATTTGATGATACCTATACATGGGCTGTTTCCCTGCAGGAAGCAGCAGATACGGATGCCATTGCGGAGAAAATAGCCGGAATTACTTCAAGAGGCGGCACAAATATTTATCCTGCATTAAAAGAAGCCGTGGAAAAGATGAAAGATTCGGATGCTTCTTTAAAACATATTATACTTCTGACAGATGGGCAGGATGGATTTCATGAATATGAAGATGTGCTGGAAGAGATGAAAGATAACGGAATCACATTATCAACGGTGGCTGTAGGTACCGGAGCTGACAGCAGTACTTTAAAATGGCTGGCAGAACAGGGCGAAGGCCGTTATTATTATTCAGATGCAGGTACTGCGCTTCCACGTATCTTTGCACAGGAAGTATATCTGTCCGTAAAAAGTTATCTGGTCAATGAGGAATTTACGCCTGTTATTGCCAGTTCTCACGAAATCATAGAAGGTATTTTTACAGATGGGAGTCCGAGCCTTCTGGGTTATATTGCCTCCACACCGAAATCTGCAGCTACAGTTATCCTGGAATCGAATCGTGAGGATCCGATTCTCACTGTATGGCAATATGGACTGGGAAGGACTGTGGCATGGAACAGTGATGGAACCAATCAGTGGACTGCAAATTTTGCCGGATGGGACAACTATGCGGCATTATGGCGCAATATTATTGACTGGACAATTTCCAGTACAGAACAGGGAGAAGACACCCTGCAGATCAGACAGGAGGCTTCGTCTGCCATTATCACCTATGAGACGCAGGATTACGATGCAAAAACCTCTGTTTCTGCTGTGATCACCGATGAAGAAGGCAGGCAGCAGGAAGTTCATCTGAAGGTAACTTCGCCGGGAGTTTTCAAAGCGGAAGTGCCTCTGGGTAAAACCGGTGTTTACAGTATTAATATACGGAATCAGAAGGGTGAGCAGATAGTCAGAAATATTAATACAGCTGCTGCCATGCAGTACTCCCGGGAATATCGCTATGCAGATGTTTCCAATAACCTGGATACCTTTGTGGACAATGTTTCCGGCCGTTTTATTGAGAACCCTGATCAGGTCTTTGATACGAATCCGGAAGGTTCCATGTCACGGAAAGATCTGACGGAATGGCTTCTGCTGGCTGCAGTAATACTTTTTGTGCTGGATGTGGTAATCCGCAGGATGCGGCTGGACTGGATGGCAGGAATTGCAGGAGGGATCAGTGGAATAATCGGCAGGACTGTTCATAAAGTTCAGAAAAACAGCAGAAATTCTGCTGCAGGAGAAAATAAAAAATCAGAGGAGAAAAGAGCTGTGAAGCCACAGGAGGCGGAAAAAGAAACTGTGGAGAAAAAAGAAGAAAAGACAGCAGAAAAACCGACAGAAAAGACAGTTGAACAACCGGTGCGAAAGGAAGGAAACAAAAAAAGCGGAGCAGTCAAAAAGAACAGTTCTGTGGAAAAAGTCCGGAAATCAGATGGCAATACCATCGATACAGCTGCATTGTTGAAGAAAAAGAAAGATAGAGATCTTTAAAGTGAAACGGAGGGGAATTGCACAGTATTCTGCTGCATTCCCCTCTGTTATGTTTTGAGTTTGTATATTCAGGTTAGAAAAAGAAGGCTATTTGCAGGTACTTCTTCCTGACCGGAAAAACACAGAGTATCGCAGTAATATTTTTTGTAAAGCTGCTGGATCCGGCAGGTTGGTGCGTAAGCACCACATGAAAAGCAGATGTCAGGATACAGGATTTCAAGTTCTTTTTTCAAACAGTCCATTTGAAGAGGATCTCCAATCAGGATCAAATCAGAAATATGAGATATTTTTTTGTTTTCTAAAATTTCTGTTTTTGCTTTTTTTATATATCGTTTTGCGGAAAGGAGCACTGTTTCGTAAGGTATGTTCCATTTCTCCTTCATCCAGGCGGCCAGAGGAAGGCCCTCTGAAGATACAACAATATTTTTTTCGGGCAGTATGGATGAACAGGGAGAGTTTTTGTTCTCCTGGTTTCCAGGAGATAAAAATAAATAATCCTCTTTCCAGACAGAAGCCGAGATTCCTTTATTAAGAGCATCAAAAAGATATTTCTGCAAATCTTCTTTTTCGGGAACAGTAAGACTGGAATATCCCAGAATCCAGTGAGTATTTTCGGATATTACTGTCCGTCTGGACAACAGTTTTTTTCCAAGTGTCAGCCATGCATCAGCCATAGCTGATGCAGCTCCCTCGAATCCATTACTTTCCAGAAAAAGAACAGGTTTGTCCAGTTTCTGAATTTCATAACAAAGCAGATTCATATCAATGCCCGTAGTATATGTGGCAGAACTGCCGAGAAGAATAAGAGGAATGTTTTCATTGAATTCAGAAACAATTTTCTGTGCAAGCCGGGTTATGCTGCAGTTGCACAGAGAAATGTCATCAAAACGGGTTTTTTTGACTTTTCTGTAATTTTGAGAGTCAGGATAGCTCATACAGTTAGGACATCCCCCGGCGGTCAATATAAGAATATCCCATCCCCAGGGCTGCAGAAAGGAAGTAATCCCTTCAAAATCGGGAATTGCAGCCGGAAAATTAAGACATGTTCTATTTCGGGAAACAGATGTCTGTTCGGGGAATGAGTTTTTTTCCGATGGAAGTGGTACAGGGAAAGTCATCTTATTTGCTGCTTTCATACCTGAATCGGAAAAGTTCCATTTTTTCCATATTTTCTGCAGTTCTGATTTTGGAGAGTGTGTTCTTTTTACCAGTGGTCCTCTGTACAATACATCTATGGGGATTTTTCGTGGATTGTTGACTTGAGACAAAATTTCTGAAAAATCCCATAAAGAGAGAATATCGAGACATGAGGCATAAACGATTATCCCTTTTACTTTATGATGATTAATAGCTTTCTGAATACACTGGCAGATCAGTCGGTTATGTTTTCCCAGGCTGTAGTCACGGGCTGTCAGACAACAGGAAAACAAAAAATCAGTTTTGCCCAGTTTTGCTGCCTGAAGATACAGATCTCTTATGCAGGCCAGAGAGCCGGAAGCCACCAGTGCAATCCCATCTTTTCGTAAAATTTCAGAAGGAATCCGGTTTCCGCTTTTTCTTTCAAGATTTTCGACCATAGTATGCTCCATAAATAAGTCCTCCAATATCTTTTCGATCAATATCTTTTAGCTGAACTGTCATCAGGAATATCCGTAACTGAAATAATCAGAGTTTGGCGTGGGAATATAATTCACGGGACATCTGATCACCAAACAATTCCATTTCAACAGAATTCATGGGAACAGGACATGGACAGTTTTTCAGATTTTCTATTTGTTCCACAGTATTTTTTAAACGGATCGTATTGGCTGAGTCGGGAAATTCCTGTACAAACAGTTTCTTTTTAAAATCAGCAAATTGTATGTGTGGACTTTCTTCCAGCCAGGTCAGGGCTCTTGTATTTGTTTTCTGCATGAAAGAGTTTACAATTTTTATATCTGAATCAGTTTTTATATGATTCAGAATCATCCCGCCAAAAAGAGAATTGTCCTCCCGTGAATATCGTCTGATTCCTTTGAAAATATTATTGGCAGCATACAATGACATGAAACCGGAGGAAGAAATGATAAATACCTTGTCCACAAAATGCTGGCGCATGGGGACAGAAAAACCTCCGCAGACCACATCGCCCAGAACATCATAAACGATGATATCCCAGGGCTCTTCAAAAATCCCTGTCCGGGATAATTCTTCCATTGCAGTAGTAATGCCAAGCCCGGCACATCCGCTTCCTGCTTCGGGGCCTCCTGCTTCTACACAGTAGACGCCGGAAGCGCTCTGGAAAATAATATCTTTTCGACATAAAATTTCTTTGTTTTCTAATTGCTCCAGTACAGTTGGAATTTTCCCGGACATGAGAATCCGGGTAGAGTCTGATTTCGGATCGCAGCCGATATGCAGAACTTTTTTACCTTTTTGTGAAAATAGTGCGGAAATATTGGAAGCAATAGTTGATTTTCCAATACCGCCTTTTCCATAAAATGCAATTCTCAATGGTTTCATATGTTTTCTCCTGCTACACAAACTTTGCGTTTTAATTCCTGAAGATAGACCAGATGAACTTCAACGTGATACAGACTTTTTAAATTTTCTTCAGTCATGATTTCTTCATTGGCACCGGTCAGCAGAGTTCCATTTTGGTTCAGAAGACCTACTTTGCCACCAAGAAGAAGTACATGATCCGGTATATGTGAAGTAATGATGATGCTGTATCCTTTTTTTGACAGTTTCTTGATGAGCTGGATAATTTTAAGCTGATTTCCGTAGTCGAGATGATTTGCAGGTTCATCCAGCATGATAATATCAGGCTGCTGTACAATAGCTCTTGCTATGGAAACCTGCTGACGTTCACCGCCGCTGAGCTCTGTATAAGAGCGGTCAGCCAGGTGAGAAATATCCAGCTCTTCTAATACTTCATCAACCAGGTCGTAATCTTTTTTGGAAGGTTTTTCAAACATCCCCAGATAAGGCGCCCTTCCCATTACAATAAATTCCCGGACTTCATATCCGTATACCGGAGAATTGGTCTGAGGAACATATCCTACTGTTTGAGAAATTTCTTTAATGGATAAATTTGTAAGTTTTTTTCCAGATAAATAAATATCGCCTTGTTGGGGAATGAGAAGATTGGCAATGCAGTTCATCAGAGTGGATTTTCCTGCTCCGTTTGCCCCTAAAATAGAAAAAATTTCTCCCTTATCCAGAGAAAAGTTTACATTGTGAAAAAGGGGATGATCCTTTTTGTAACCGAATGAGAGATTTTTAACTTCTAATATCATGAAAGCTTCATCCTTTGTGTTAATAACAGATAGAAATAAAAAGGTGCACCGATTAATCCGGTAAGAATACTGAGGGGGAGTTCGGCACTGGTCAGATTTCGTGCAATTGTATCGATTAAAAGCAGGAATGCAGCACCTGCGACAGCAGAAATCGGTATCAGTTTTTTATTATCCGGTCCTACGATCATTCGCGACAGGTGCGGTATGACCAGGCCGATCCAGCCGATGGTTCCGCTGATGCATACAGCGCTGGCGGTAAGGACTGTGGAACAGAATATGATAAGGCCACGGACTTTTCTGATATCGGTGCCCAGAGTTTTTGCCTCATTTTCTCCCAGAGAAAGAATATTGATTTTCCAGCGAAGAAAAATAAGCAAAGCAGCAGAAAACAGGATAGGTGGACCGACCGATATAATATCGCGCCATACAGCAGATGACAGACTTCCCAGTTGCCAGTGTGTAATTGTTGCCAGCTGCGTATCTGGATCGGCCAGATATTTAAGAAGACCAAGTATGGAATTCATAAGACCGCTTATGATGGTTCCTGAAAGGACGAGAGTCATCATGGATTGATTTTTTATAATCCGGGGAATAGATGCGGCCATAAAAACAGCCAGAAGGCCGCCGCCGAAAGCAAAAATCTGTATAATTCCCTGATTGGCATCCATTAAAATAGCAATGGACGCACCGACACATGCTCCGGAAGAAACACCGAGCATGTCCGGTGCAACCAGCGGATTCTTAAAAACTCCCTGATATGCAGCGCCGGAAAGAGAAAGTGCCATACCAACAAGAAGAGCGGAAATAATCCGTGGTAGCCGCAACGTAAAGATGACGCTTTCTGCCTGGGATTCCCATGTGGGATTTATATAAATGACTTTTGACAGAAGAATTCTGGTAACTTCAAGCGGGGAGATATGATATCTCCCCAGCCCGATTGCTATGATAGTCAGCAGTACAAGAGCAAGAATCATCCCTGTCAAAAGTACCCGGTATGAACCGTTTTTTTTCTGATTCATCAGGATGAAATTCCTTTCTATTTTTTGCTGTTGCTGTTCTGTGATGTGCTGAGAATCTGATTCAGATTGTCTTCCGTCAGATCTGCATTAAAATATTTTTTAAAATAATCTTTGATTTCCTGTTTTACACCAGTTTACAACTTTTATAAATGAAAATCCTAATCCCCCAGCTATGCTGGGGAGAATGGAATAAGTGGATAACGTTGAAGATATGATAAAAAGCCTCCTGTGTTATAATGAGAATGGTGTCGCAAGCCAAACTCAGAATATAACACAGGAGGCGGT
>JAXDZY010000116.1:0-26222 GCA_034086685.1 Lachnospiraceae bacterium | reverse complement strand
GAAAGACTGATAAGCAGTGGTTTTTATGATTTAGCCACAGCCTATCAGTCTGTGCACGTCAACTATTGAAACCGCCGTGTACCGAACGGTACGCACGGTGGTGTGAGAGGACGGGGGCTAATCACCCCCTCCTACTCGATTAATTACGTATATTTTTATCGTGTACGGAGATTATTGGAGCTTTTTGCCTGTCAGCATCTCGTAGCTCTGCAGATATTTGTCAATGGTCTTATCTACAATTTCATCCGGAAGAGTCCAGTCGTTGTCCGGGTTGGCTTTGAGCCAGTCACGGGCAAACTGTTTGTCGAAAGAAGGCTGGCCGTGACCGGGTTCATATCCGTCAGCGGGCCAGAAACGGGAACTGTCAGGTGTCAGCATCTCATCGCCGATTACGATGTTGCCTTCTTCGTCAAGACCGAATTCAAATTTTGTATCTGCAATAATGATGCCGCGGCTCAGAGCGTAGTCGGCACATTTTTTATAAAGAGCGATTGTGCAGTCGCGAAGTTTTGCAGCATATTCTTCGCCTTTACCGGGGAAATATTTCTCCAGATGAGCAATACTCTGCTCATAGGAAATATTTTCGTCATGATCACCGATTTCAGCTTTTGTAGAAGGGGTATAAATCGGTTCAGGTAATTTGTCAGATTCCTTCAGACCTTCGGGAAGTCTGATTCCGCATACAGTACCGTCTTTCTGATAGCTTGCCCAGCCGCTGCCGGTGATGTAACCGCGCACGATGCATTCGATGGGAAGCATATTGAGCTTTTTGCACATCATGCTGTTTCCGTCAAACTGAGGCTGCTGGAAAAATTCAGGCATATCCTTTACATCTGTGGAAATCATGTGGTTGGGAAGAATATCCTTTGTCAGGTCAAACCAGAATTTTGACATCTGGGTAAGAACGGTACCTTTTTTTGTTACAGTATTTTTCAGAATTACATCAAAGCAGCTGATGCGGTCAGTTGCAACCATGATCAGACTGTCGCCATTGTCATAAATCTCACGTACTTTACCTTCTTTGATCGGTTTCATTTTTGCACCTCGCTATAATATGTTTAAACAGGTAATTAAAACTCTGTGTCCCTTACAGAACGGGAACAGCCGAGTCGCTTCTTTATAATATCACAGATGGTAATACAAAACCAGTTCTTTTTAGGAGATATTTTGAGGATTATAAGATGATTTTTAAACATCTGTCACAAAAGTATGCAGTTAAGTACATTTATATATTAATAATAAAAACATTGTAAACATATTGACAAAGTAGGAAATAAGTGATACGATTTCTCCATCGAATTTGGGAATAGTATTCCATGTCTGGAGAAAGGTGGGACATTATGAAACAGATTTTGTGCTTTGGAGATTCCAATACCTGGGGATTGATTGCAGGTACATGGGAAAGGTATTCGTGGAGTGAGAGATGGACGGGGATTCTTCAGGAAAAACTGTCGAGGTGGGGAATCCGCGTTGTGGAGGAAGGACTTTGCGGGAGAACGACTGTGTTTGAGGATGAGACAAGAGAAGGGCGTCGGGGAGCGGCTGTATTTCCTTTGCTTTTGGAAACTCACGTGCCGGATCTGATTATAATAATGCTGGGAACAAATGATTGCAAAGCAATATATGGGGCTACGGCTGAAGAGATTGGTCAGGGCATCGAGGTGCTCCTGAATCAGGCCCGCACATGTGCACCCGGCAGCAGGATTCTTCTAATGTCTCCGATTCATCTGGGAGATCAGGTCTGGAAAGAGGAGTTTGATCCGGCATTTAACCGGAATTCCGTAGAAACATCCAGAAAACTAAAAGGGGTATATGAGCGCATTGCCGGTAAGTATGGAACGGAATTTCTGGCAGCATCGGATTATGCGGAACCCAGTCCTGTTGACAGAGAACATCTGGCTGTGGAAGGACACCGGGCTCTTGCAGATATTGTATATCGCAGTGCAGTCAGAATCTTAACTTCTGCTGAGAGTGATCTGAAAAATATCAATAAAAGCAGAAATCTTTCAGGTCCTGCTCCAGCAGATTGACAGCCTGTTCAATATCTTTATTTTCCAGGCTTTCAATAATGGGATAATGATGCTGTACATCAATGGAAGTAATAGACTGATTCCATGTCTGCCAGTAAAACTGGGCATAGGCCCGTTTCAGGATGGACATGGATTTTTTCAGCTGTTCACAGGCGTAGCGGTTGCGGGAAAATGATATGAGAGTCAGATGGAAGTCGGTGTTGGCTTCCCAGTGTTCCCATACATCGGCTTCCGGCATCAGGCAGCGGTCTGCAATCTGCTTCAGCTCATTGAGCTGAAGCTTTGTCAGGGTCTGATAGCTTCTTCTGAGATATCCTGTTTCGAGAATCAGGCGGTAATCCAGAATCTCTTCAACATGTTCGCTGGTCAGGCGGACAATTTCATATCCGTAGCGGGGAAAACTCCGCAGAATATCATCATTGCAGAGTGTCAGAAGGGCTTCCCGTACAGGAGCTTTGCTGCATCCGTATTTATCCACCAGTTCCCGTTCTGTGAGTATCTGCTCCGGTTTGAATTCACCGGACAATATTCCGTTCAGGATGGCATTATATATCTGATTTTTAAGACTTTCTTTCGTTTTCATGAATCGATCCTTTCATGTGCTGGATTCTGTTTCATTCAGTATAGCACAGATAGAGAGGATTTGGACAGTACCTGTCAGTAATAAAATTTCTGCAGATAACAGCCACCTGCATGGGTCGGACAAACTGTGGAAAATTCCGAACTTTTCACAGATATGGTTGATTATAAATCATATCAGTGATATGATTAGTGATATGAATGATTAAAAGAGAATCAGAAGAGGTATCACGATGTTGGATAGGAAATTATATGATAATTACGTTCAGATTCTGAAAAATGAACTGGTGCCTGCGCTGGGATGTACGGAACCTATTGCCATTGCTTATGCGGCTGCAAAAGCCAGAGATGTGCTGGGATGTTTTCCGGATCATGTGGATATGCGCTGCAGCGGCAATATTATCAAGAATGTCAAAGGCGTTACCGTGCCTAATTCCGGTGGTCTGAAGGGAATTGATGTAGCTGCGATTCTCGGAATCGTTGGAGGCGATGCTTCCCGTGAGCTGGAGGTACTGGAATCAGTGACGCAGGAGCATATTGAAAGAACACGTGAACTGGCAGGTGCGGGGTACTGCACCTGTACACTTCAGGAAGATGTAGCTAATCTTTATATTGTAGCTACGGTCAGAAAAGATGATCACTATGCGGAAGTGACCATTATCAACCGACATACTTATATTACGCGGATTGTCAGGGATGGAAAGGTGCTGTATGAGACTGCTGCCAGCGAGGAATCCAGCGATTACGTGGACAAGTCCCTGCTGAATGTTAAGGATATTCTGGAATTTGCCGACACAGTCAATATTGAAGATATAAAAGATGTTCTGGATCGGCAGATCACCATGAATTCCGCCATTGCCGATGAGGGGCTGATGCATCCTTACGGTGCTCAGATTGGTCGGACTCTTCTGCAGGTGTACGGCGATGATGTAAAGATCCGTGCAAAAGCAAGAGCAGCGGCAGGTTCCGATGCGCGGATGGGCGGCTGTTCCATGCCTGTGGTGATCAATTCCGGAAGCGGAAATCAGGGAATGACCGTATCACTGCCGGTGATTGAATTTGCAAAGTCGCTTTTCTGTTCGCAGGAAAAGCTGTACCGGGCGCTGGTTGTCAGCAATCTGGTGGCAATCCATCAGAAAAAGTACATCGGAAGCCTTTCTGCCTACTGCGGTGCTGTCAGTGCTGCCTGCGGCAGCGGCGCGGCAATTACATATCTGTACGGCGGAGGTTATGATGAAATTTCCGCTACGATTGTAAATACAATCGGAAATGTAGGCGGAATCGTCTGTGACGGTGCAAAATCTTCCTGTGCCGCCAAGATTGCTTCCGCAGTAGATGCAGCGATTCTGGGACATTTTCTGGGGCATAAGCATCGCTGGTTTCAGCCGGGTGAGGGGATTGTCCAGAATGATGTGGAGGGAACGATCAGAAGTGTCGGATATATCGGACGTGTGGGCATGAAGGATACTGATAAACAGATTCTCAATATTATGATTGATCAGGTAGATATTGACCGGCAGTAGGATCATGAAGTAATTTCCGAATATAACTCTGATTGTAGAATTGACGGTTTATGCAGGAGGTTCAGCATAAATATTGGTGAAAATGACTTTTCACAGTGGATATCAGCTATAAAGTGTACTTATAACTGGTATAAGCTAAATCAATAATTGACAATTATAACCAATTAGAGTATTATGATATAAAAAATATTTATGAATTATGTTATATAGGACGTGAGTCTTTTATTATCAATTATCCAGAAAAATCAGGAGGTAAGATTATGAACAGAACATGGAAAAAAATTCTTGCTCTGGGTCTTGCAGCGGTAATGACAGTCGGATGCGTGACTGCATGCGGAGGCAAGGATCCTGTGGCGGAAGAAACTCAGCAGGGTACAGCAGGAAGCCAGGCTGAAACAGCAGCTGTCGGAGAAAAGGGCACAGACAGCACATTTACATATGCAATCGGTGGGGATCCGGGCGCCAATGTGAATGTTATTACAACCAGTGACCGTTTCGGTCTGATGACCATCAAGATGATTTATTCACCTCTCTGCATGTACAATGCAGACGGCATCAACTGGTTCCTTGCAGAAAGTGTTGACACATCAGAAGATAATAAAACCTACACATTCCACCTTCGCAAGGATGTGGTATGGTCTGATGGGGAACCTTTTACAGCAGATGACGTTGTATTTACCTATGAAGCGATGGAAGATCCCAACAATGCAGGCTGGGCATATTCACAGCTGGTATATGATCAGGGTGCCGTAACAATCGAAAAGACGGACGATTACACGGTTTCCTTTACATTCCCTTTTGCAAGTGCAGCTTCACTTGAGATGTTATGCAACATATTCATTATGCCGGAACATGTTTACAAGGATGTAACCGATTTTGAAAATAATGAATACAATACCAAGCCTGTAGGTACAGGTCCCTATGTGATGACAGAGTATTCTGCAGGTTCCTATGTAAAATTCGAAGCCAATGATAAATATTTCCTGGGTGCTCCCAGCATTAATACATTTGTTTACCGCATTATTGAGAACTCCAATACAGCAATGATGGCTGTTCAGAGCGGTGAGGTTGATGCATGGGTTGCAACTCCTTCAGAAGTTAATCAGATGGATCTGGACGGCAATAACCTGACAACCTATATCTACAGTGAAGGCCGTGTGGGCTATATGGCAATCAATACGAAACAGATTCCGGATCAGAAGGTTCGCCAGGCTATTTTCTATGCACTGAATAAAAAGGATATTGATGATGCTGTTTATTTAAGTGATGAAAATTATCTGGTACCCACAAGCTTCATGCCTCCCACAAGCCAGTTCTATACAGAAAATGTGGAGACTTATGAAACAGATATTGAGAAGGCAAAACAGCTGCTCAAGGAAGCAGGTGCCGAGAATGTGAAGGTGGAATTAAGCTACAATGGTTCTGATTCCGCACAGTCAACTCAGGCCGCTCTGATTCAGCAGCAGCTTGCACAGGCAGGTATTACCTGTGAACTGAATGGTATGGATTCAACAGCCATGTTTGATCAGCTGGAAAAGGAAGATACCGATATTCAGATGTATCTGAATGGTTATATTATGGGTATCGACCCGGATACATTCCTTCCTCTGTTTGCATCAGGCGGAGCATACAATTATATGCACTATGATTTCCCTGAAATCGACGAACTGTTCCAGAAGGGCCGCGAAACAAGCGATGAAAATGAACGCTATGCTATTTATGAAGAACTGCAGCAGGTACTGCAGGAGAAAGCATGCTTCTATCCTCTGGTTTCAAACAGCCGCATTCTTGTTGTAAACAAGAGAGTGGGCGGAGTGGAAGAAGCAGGTCTGGTTCCTGTATATACATTTGAAGATACATCAAAACTGACGCTCAGCGAATAGGATTGACGATTAGGCAGGCGGGGTCTGTTTTTGCAACAGACCCTGTTTTATTTAGAAGGAGAAAAATATGGCAAAGTACATTATTAAAAGAATACTGGCTGCCATTCCAATGGTTCTTATCATAACGATCCTGTGTTTTACTTTAATGAATCTGGCCCCCTATGATGCAATTGATGCCATGACAACACCAAATATGTCGCCGGAGACAGTTGCATTGATCAAAGCAAAATACGGTTATGATCAGCCGGTGTATATACAGTACATCCGCTGGCTGGATGGCATGCTCAACGGAAATTTCGGATATTCCATCGTTACGCATCAGAGTATTGCAGCTGATCTTGCAGTACGTATTCCCAATACCATCAAACTGATCCTGCCGGCGTACCTGCTGGCTTATGTTATGGCAATCGTGCTGGGGCTTCTGGCCGGTTCCCATAAAAATAAGTGGGTGGATAAGCTGATTGACGGATTATCTGCAGTCGGTATCGCACTTCCTACCTTCTGGGTTGCCATGCTTTTTATTTATTTTCTGGGATACAGACTGAATGTACTTCCCATCGTAGGTATGCATACCATCGGAAAAGAAGGCTCCATAGTGGATTTTATGCAGCATTATATTATGCCTTTTGTGGTGCTGTTTCTGAGTTTTCTGCCGGATGCGGTGCGGTATGTCCGTTCTTCCACCATTACGCAGTATTCAGAGGATTATGTGATGGTTCAGCAGGCATTCGGAGCATCAAAGTCGGAGATCATGTTCAAACACGTATGTAAAAATGTACTGCTGCCCATTATTACCAAGCTTGGTATGGCACTTCCCATGCTGGTAACAGGTGCGATTATTACGGAAACGATTTTCGGGTGGCCGGGTGTAGGTCCATATTTTGTCAAGGCAATCCAGGGGATGGATTATCCCATTGTCATGGTGGTTCTTGTACTGTCCTCCACACTGGTAATCCTGGGTAATCTGCTGTCGGATATTCTGTATTGTCTGACAGATCCGAGAATTAAGGATTTGGGGTGATGTGTGATGGCAAAAAACAAAAAAGAACAGAAAAGACGTATCGAAAATGTAATAAGTGCACTGAAACATGACAAGCTGGCAATTGCGTCTCTTATTTTTCTGGCTGTTATTATCATATTATCACTGGCGGCTCCCCTGCTGCCGCTGGATCCCAATGCAACTGATGTACGTAATATGCTGCAGCCGCCTTCATGGGAGCATCCATTCGGAACAGATGAAATCGGCAGGGACTATCTGGCGCGCGTTATATATGGCGGACGGGTTTCTCTGCTGGTAGGTTTTCTGGCTATGCTGACATGTGTCTGCGTGGGTGTAATTGTGGGAACTATTTCAGGTTATTGCGGCGGACTGGTGGACAGTGTTCTCATGCGTATCGTGGATATCATGTCTTCCATTCCCTGGATGGTACTGGTAACTGTAATCAGTCTGTTCCTGAAGCGTGGTCTGAAATCAATCATCATCGTAATCGGATTTTTTACATGGATGGAAATTGCCCGTCTGGTGCGGGCGGAAACTCTGTCCCTGAAAGAGCGGGAATACGTTATGTATGCGAAATTCGTGGGAGTTCCCGGTTACAAAATCATACTGAAGCATATTGTGCCGGCGGTTCTGCCCACTATCATTATTGCTTCTTCCACCGGGATTGCCAATGCGATCATGACGGAGTCTTCCCTCAGCTTCCTGGGGCTGGGTATACAGCAGCCCATGTCTTCCTGGGGCAGTCTGCTTCAGAACGCACAGGGAAATATGCAGAATGCAATTTATATGGCGATTTTACCGGGACTTCTTATTGTACTGACAATTTTTGCTTTTAATAAACTGGGCAATCTGCTCCGCATATTTGTGGAGCCAAGGATCATGTCCGGTGAAAAGGATTAGGAGGAGGCGCAGAGATGGCTGAAAAAATGATAACACAGACGGGAGAACGTCTGCTGACAGTAGAAAATCTGAAGACGACCTTCACAATCCATAAGACAAAAGTAGGTGCGGTTCGTGGTGCAGGTATTCATGTGGATGACGGGGATATTCTTGCCGTCGTGGGAGAATCCGGAAGCGGAAAAAGTGTGCTGATGAAGTCCATCATGGGACTTCTGCCTGAAAATGCAGTCACAACTGCAGATCGGCTGGAGTATATGGGAAAGGATCTGTTATCTCTTTCCTATGATGAAAGACGGAAAATGCGCGGAAAAGATTTTGCCATGATTTTCCAGGATCCAATGACTGCACTGAATCCTCTGAAGAAAATCGGTTCCCATCTGACAGAGGTGCTCATGCGTCATCGGGGACTTGGAAGGAAAGAAGCGAAAGCAGAGGCAATTGAGGCTTTGAGAAAGGTGGGGATTCCGTCACCTGAAAGCCGTCTGAATCAGTATCCTCATGAATTTTCAGGCGGAATGCGCCAGCGTGTGCTTATTGCCATGGCCTTATGCTGCAAACCGAAGCTTCTTATTGCCGATGAGCCCACAACGGCACTGGACGTAACGATTCAGGCACAGATTCTGGAGCTGTTAAAACAGCTTCAGGAGGAGGAAAAGATGAGTATTGTGCTGATCACCCATGATCTGGGCGTTGTAGCCAGCCTGAGCAAACGGATTTCTGTTATGTACGGCGGGCTGATCATGGAAGAAGGTCTGACGGATGAGATTTTTTATGAACCGAAGCATCCGTATACCAGAGCGCTTCTGCATGCGATTCCCCAGCCCGCTACAGGTGTGAGAGAACGTCTGGAGGCTATTCCCGGCATGGCTCCTTCACTGATCGATCCTCCGGAGGGATGTCCCTTTGCCGAAAGATGCAAATATGCCTGTGACAGGTGCAGAAAGGCAATCCCCGAATACCGGCAGTATACTCAAACCCAGCGTGCCATGTGCGTATTTACCGGAGAAGAACTGGATCGGCTGGATGAAAAAGCAGCTGCAGAAAAGAGCAGTAAAGTTTACATGACAAAGGAGGAAATGACAGATGGCAGATAATAATGAGAAGATTTTGCTGGAAACAAAAGATCTTCAGAAGCATTTCCTTGTAAAAGATTTTTTCGGCAGAAAAAAGAATGCGGTAAAAGCGGTTGACGGGATTACTTTTCAGATCCGAAAAGGAGAAACTTTCGGTCTGGTGGGAGAATCCGGCTGCGGAAAATCGACTCTGGGAAGAACGCTGATCCGTATGTATGACCCTACAGGCGGTCAGATTCTTTTTGATGGAGAGGATATCACGGCGCTGAAAGGAGCGGCTCTGAAGCCTTTTCATAAGAGAATGCAGATTATTTTCCAGGATCCTTACTCTGCTCTGGATCCTCATCATAATGTGGAGGAAATTATCCGTGAACCCATGTCCCTGTACAGCAGTGAGCCGAGAAATGTAATCGATGAGCAGATCGTGGAACTTCTGGAAAAAGTCGGAATGAAAGCGGATGATATGTACAAGTACGCTTATGAATTTTCCGGCGGTCAGAGACAGCGCATCGGAATTGCGCGGGCACTGGCGGTAAAACCCGAGTTTCTGTTATGTGACGAGCCCATTTCCGCTCTGGATGTTTCCATTCAGGCGCAGGTAGTGAATATGCTGGAGGATCTGCAGCAGGAGCTGGGACTGACCTATCTTTTTGTTGCTCATGACCTGTCCATGGTGCGGCATATTTCCACGCGGATCGGAGTTATGTATCTGGGTAAAATTGTGGAAATTGCAGACAGCGATACGCTTTATGATAATCCTCTGCATCCTTATACAGAAGCACTTTTATCGGCGATTCCCGTGGCAGACCCTAAAACGGCACGTAATTCCAGAAGAAAAATTATCGAGGGAGATCTGCCCAGCCCCATGAATGTTCCCTCCGGATGCCGTTTTCACACGAGATGTCCTTATGCCAGACCGGAGTGCAGTCAGACAGAACCGCCTCTGGTGGAAAAGGAGCCCGGGCATTTTACAGCATGTCATCTGTCAGACTGAGCAGTGTCGGAAACATCATTTGAAACAGAAAAAGATTATAATCCCGGAATTCCGTTGTGGTTTTCCGGGATTTTTCCGTTAAACCAGCATTATATTGATATAGGACGATTTTGGGAATCTGTGAGGTTCTTTTGGTAAAAAGTTAATCAGACATATGGTCAAGCAGTATAAAATATGGTACACTTATATTTAAGACTGCTCTTTCAGAGGGATGGGATTTTCTGCATACAGAATCCATGAAACTATACGAAAGAGTAATTTTTTTGAACAGTTCATATTTTATGTTTTTACAGGAAGCATATGAGCTGGAGAAATGTAAAACACTGTGGGAAGAGATTGGGAGAAAAATGATTAATACCGCATAATGCTGAAATGGGGAGAATTCATATGAAAAAAGAAACAGGCAGGTTGAAAATTGCCATGCTGGGGCATAAAAGTATCCCTTCCCGGGAGGGCGGCATTGAAGTTGTTGTAGAAGAACTGAGTACCCGCATGGTTAAGCTGGGACATGATGTTACCTGTTTAAACAGGAAAAGACATCGTGTCAGCGGCAAAGAGATAGATAATGATTTTGTAAAGCAGTACAGAGGCGTTCGGATAAAACCGGTATTTACCATAAACTGGAGAGGATGGGCCGCACTTACATCTTCTTTTTCGGCGGCAATTGAAGCAGCTTTCGGAGAATATGATGTGGTTCATTTTCACGCAGAAGGTTCCTGCGGGATGATGTGGCTTCCCAAACGGATGGGAAAACGCTGCATTGTCACAATTCACGGCCTGGATCACAGGAGAGCCAAGTGGGGAATACTGGCGAAGCTGTATCTCAGTATCGGTGAAAAGATGGCAGTGAAATTTGCGGATGAGATTATTGTACTCAATGAAAACACACGCAGATATTTTAAAAGCAGATACGGACGGGATACACATTTTATTTCCAACGGTGTGAACAGAGCAGTTATTATGGAGCCGGATCTGATTCGTCAGCAGTATGGCCTGCGGAAGAATGAGTATATTCTTTTTCTGGGGCGTCTGGTTCCGGAAAAGGGCATCCAGTATCTCATCGAGGCATTCAGCAAAGTGAACACGAAAAAGAAGCTGGTCATTGCCGGTTGTTCGTCTGACACGGACAAGTATACGAGAAAACTGATTAAAATGGCAGCCGCAGATGACAGGATTCTTTTTACGGGATTTGTACAGCGGCCCATACTGGATGAGCTGTACAGCAACGCTTATCTGTATACGCTGCCCACTGATCTGGAGGGGATGTCCCTGAGCCTTCTGGAGGCCATGAGTTATGGCTGCTGCTGTCTGGTCAGTGATATTCCCGAGTGTACGGAGGTGGTCGAGGATAAAGCCGTTCTGTTCAGAAAGAGTGATATCAGTGATCTGAGGGATAAACTTCAGATGCTGTGTGATGATGAAGCAATGGTTAACCGATATAAAAAGGCCTCAGCTGATTTTATCTGCCGGAAATATCACTGGGATGAAGTTGTGGAGAAAACACTGAAATTATACACACATGAAAATTGATTTTTATATAAGCAGTCTCTCCTGCGGCGGTGCTGAGAAGGTGCTGGTTGCCATTGCATCGCAGATGGCTGCTTCAGGGCATGATGCAGCAATCATTTCTCTGGAAAAAAAGCCGCAGTTTTATAAAGTGCCTGATACTGTTTCTCTGGTGAAAGTCTGCAGCAGAGGGAAAATGGCAGCTGTTAAAGATTTTTTCCGGATACAAAGCCGCATAAAGAAAGGTGCAGCAGATGTTTCCGTCTCTTTTTTGAGCCGGTGCAACTGCCTTGTCCTTTTATGCAGTCTTTTTCGTAAAAACAGAGTTATCGTATGTGATCGGAATAACCCGTTAAAGGAGCATTCCAAATTGGTATTCTGCATCAGCAGTCTGCTGTATATGCGGGCGGACAGAATCGTGGTTCAGACAAATCAGATCAGGAATTATTATTGGAGAGTTCTTAAGCCGAAGATCCGGGTCATTGAAAACTGTATTGATACAGGTGCACTGGACAGTCAGCTCACAGGCCCGGTTGAAAGGGAAAAAGTGATACTGTCCATGGGCAGACTGGAAAAGCAGAAGGATTTCAAAACACTCATCAGAGCTTTTTCCGGAATCAGCAGAAAATATCCCGGATGGAAGGTAAAGATTTTCGGGGATGGCAGCATGAGAACAGAGCTGCAGCATGAGATCCGGAAATATGATCTGGAAAGGCAGGTATTTCTTTGCGGAAAAACGGAAAAACCTTATGAGCAGATGTGCCGCGCAAGCATTTTTGTTCTGTCCTCTTTTTATGAAGGTTTTCCCAATGTCCTGTGTGAGGCTTTATATGCCGGTGACCTCTGTATTTCCGCTGACTGTGTCAGCGGCCCTGCGGAACTGATCAGTCATGGGGAAAACGGCTGGCTGTTTCCGGTGGGGGATCAGGAAAAACTGGCAGGACTGCTGGATGAACTGATTTCATCTGAACAGGGGCTGGAAGAGACGCGCAGAAGGGCTGAAGAGTCTGTAAAACGGCTGTATCTTGAGAAAAATATTGTCCGGTGGGAAGAGCTGATGCAGGAGGTTGTCTGCCCATGAAAAAAATTCTGGTTTACGGCCTGTCCTCCACAATCGGAGGAACAGAAAGCTATTTTATGACATTATACCGGGCAATTGGACTGTCCGGGCCCGTGTTTGATTTTCTGTTTCCATATGATACAGGGGAAATCCCTTATGAAAGAGAGATTAGAGATGCAGGAGGCCGGATTTTCAGGGAATATTATCAGTGGTGTGAGAGAAAACTGCCCGGTGCCGTTTCGGTCAGGCAGTTTTTTGATATGCATCCGGGTGAATGGGATGGCGTGTATATCAATATTCAGTCAGTGGATACGGCATACAGACTGCTTGCGGAGGCCAGGAGAAGAGGGATGAAATACCGGGTCATGCATGCACACAGTACCGGATATTTCCACGACCGGACCTGGAAAAACCGGCTGTATGAACTGTATTTTCACATGACAAAAAGGAAAAATGTTACTGATTTCCTGGCCTGCTCTCAGGCGGCCGGGGAATTTGCTTTTCGGGGAACTTCCTTCACCGTAATTCCCGATGCTGTGGAATTTGACCGGTTTCAGGCGGATCCGGTCCGCAGGAAGCAGATGCGCCGGGCATACCATGTGCATGAGAATACAGTGGTACTGGGAAGCTGTGCCCGGCTGGTCCGTTTGAAAAATATGGATTTTGCTCTGGAGATATTTCGGGCCTACCATAAAAAAAGGCCTGATTCCTGTTTTCTGGCAGCAGGTGACGGACCGGAACGGGAAAGGCTGGAGAGTCTGATTCGGGAATACGGGCTGGAGGATTGTGTGATTCTGGCAGGTGCAGTTGACAATGTGCCGGATTATCTTCAGATGATGGACATTTTTCTGCTTCCTTCCCGGTTTGAAGGATTCGGGATTGCTCTTCTGGAGGCTCAGGCAGCAGGACTGGAATGTTTTACCAGCGCGGGTGTGGTGCCCGGGGAAGTCAATGTGACGGGTCATGTCCATTTTATTGATCTGAAAGAACCGGAAGAAATCTGGGCAGAGAAAATTCTGGAGACACCTCCGGTCAGATATGATGAGACAAAGCTGCTGAAAAACAGTGATTATACTGTGGAAGCATCCGTGAAAAAGCTGACATCGCTGTTTGGCTGATTTTCCGTGAAAATACAGGATGGTTTGGGTGAGTATATGATCGGACAGGAAAAGATATCGGTGATCATACCGGTGTATAATGTGGAAAACTATCTGAGAGATTGTCTGGACAGTGTATTATGCCAGACTTTTGAACCATATGAGATCATAGTGGTGGATGACGGTTCGACGGATGGATCCGGCGCTGTCTGTGATGAATATGCCGAAAAGGATCCCCGGATCCGGGTGGTTCATGGCAGGAACCGTGGACTGTCTGCCGCCAGGAATACAGGGATTGAGCTTGCTTCGGGTGATTATTTTGCTTTCCTGGACAGTGACGATCAGCTTCATCCGGATTATCTGAATATCCTGATTCAGCTGATTCGCAGATATGATGCGGATCTGGCAGCCTGTGATTTCATAAAAGCGGAAAAACCGGAAAAAGCGGACAGCTGGGGCGGGGATGACCGGGTGGAAATACGGCGGGGCAATGATGTTCTGGAGAAAATGAATCAGAATGATGTGGTCGTTACGGTGGCCTGGAACAAGCTTTATGACCGGAAATTTTTCAAAGAATACGGTCTGCGTTACCCGGAAGGGAAATGTTATGAGGATATGTATCTGACCCCGCAGATTCTTTACTGCAGCAGAACCATGGTCCTGACCGGGCGGAAATTGTATTTTTACAGGCAGAGGCCGGACAGTATCACCGGAAGTGCATTCAGCCTGAAAAAAATGGATGCTCTGGAGTCCATTGAATTCCGGATCCGCTATTTTGATGAACTGCACCGGGACGCCCTGAAATATGCGGAATATGAAAGCTGTATACGAAAGATACGTGTTTTGTACAGAAGTATGAAGGATTGCGGTGAGGACAGATACCGTTCCTGTATGAAGCTGCTTAAAAGAAAGGCAGCAGAGATTCTGCAAAACAGAGACGTAATGCTTCACATCGGCTGGAAATACAGGATCAAACTGGCTGTCTTTCTTATTTTCGGAAGATAGGATAGGAGAGATTTATATGGAGGACAGGAAAATTACCCCGCTTATAACGGTTATTATTCCCTGTTATAATGGGGAGAAGACTCTGGGAAAATGTCTGGATTCTGTCAGAAAGCAGACATTTTCCCGTTTTCAGGTACTGATCGTGGATGACGGTTCCACAGACCGTACAAAAGCAGCAGCTCTTAAATACTGCAGACAGGATGGGAGATTTTGCCTGATCTGCGGATCTCACAAAGGTGTTTCCGCAGCAAGAAATACAGCTCTTC
The DNA here is from genome assembly GCA_034086685.1 of Lachnospiraceae bacterium. Classification (GTDB taxonomy): domain Bacteria; phylum Bacillota; class Clostridia; order Lachnospirales; family Lachnospiraceae; genus TWA4. Next base: position 11,306 of record JAXDZY010000116.1, on the reverse strand, counting down.
GGCAGGCTGAGACTCTGTATGTCTGTTTCCTCGATGCAGATGATACTCTTCCCGAGAGAGCTCTGGAATGGCAGGTGAAAGGACTGGAAGAGCATCCTGAGGCCGATCTGGCAATCGGCTGTTTTGATACAGGAGACGACAGATTATTTACCGGCGGCGATATGGAAGGGCTTTTGGGAATGGAAAGCGTCAGAGAACATTTTTCACGCCACATTGCTTCTGTCTATTACGGCGGTATTCTCGGAAAGCTGTACAGGACCCGGCTGATTAAGGATAATGGTCTGGTTTTTCCGGAAAATATCCGCTGGTCCGAGGATATGCTGTTTAATCTGGACTATCTGAAATGCTGCAGAAATGTCTGTTATGTGAAGCGTAAGGTCTATTATTACGATTTTCGGCCCAAATCCGTTACCGATGATTATTCTGTCTACTGGAAGACTCAGGTTCTCAGGATGGAAAAAGCTGCGGAATTTCTGGAAGAATCTGAGCAGAAGGTGGTTCGGGAGCGGTTCTGTTCCTATTTTTACTGGCTGCTTAATGCGGAACTGAGTACAATGGTAAAAAGAAAATCTTCCATACATCAGAAATGGGAAGGATTTCATGAAATTCTGGATGAATGCAGGCCATTATGGGATAAAACCGGTCAATACGGTTTTTACGGTGAAAACAGGACACAGAGACTTCTTGGCAGTATGCTTAAACGTGGATACCGGAAACGTTTATTTCTGTTTTACATGGTGAAAAATTTTCTGCGCGGTCTGCCGGGAATCGGATGTTTTTATAAAGGGAGGCAGAAACCGTACCTGGAATAAGGAAGAAATGAGAAAGTACCGTATATGGATATATCCGGATGAGGGGAGTATGTCATGATGAAAAATCAGCTGATCACGGTAATTGTTCCGGTTTACAATGTGGAAGCCTATCTGGATGACTGCATTCAGTCTGTTTTAAATCAGGAATATGAGAATTTTGAACTGATTCTGGTGGATGACTGTTCCGTGGACCGGTCGGGTGATATCTGTGATGAATATGCCCGGAAAGATTCCAGGGTAAGAGTTATTCATAAAACCCGGAATGAAGGCTTATCCTGTGCCCGCAATACCGGGGTGGAGCTTTCACAGGGAGCCTATCTCTGTTTTGTGGATTCCGATGACTGTATTCTGCCCGGTTATCTTCGGGTGCTGTATGATAATGCCGTTTTATATGGAGCGGATGTTTCCTGGTGCAGTTTTATACGGTTTACGGACACTTTGCCGTCTGATGCAGGAGGGGAAAATATACCGGTTCTGATTTCAAGGGAGGAATTGTATGAATATCTGTCCGAGACTTCTGCAGGATGTAAAAAACCGGAATTTGCGGTGTCATGGAATAAGCTGCTCAGGAGAGATCTGGCGTTAAAGCTGAATTTTATGCCGGGCAGGTGGCATGAAGATGAGTTTTATATCAATGATCTGGTTGAAAATGCGGTGACAGTGGTGGAAACAGGTGCCCGTCTGTACGGTTACCGCCGGAGAGCGGACAGCATCACCGGAAGTGTCCATTCAGAGGATCTTCGGCATCTGGATGCACTGGATGCAGCAGAAGACCGGGTACGGCTGTGCAGGCGGCTGAACCGGAGGCTGTATTATCGAAGTCTCAAGGCATACAGATGGAGTATAATCAACCAGTACCGTTGTTTTTCAGGGGGATTGACCGGTGCCCGGTTAAAATTCCGTTTTCTGGCAAGCTTTTTCAGATATCCGGCCAGGACGGTGAAAGGAATGAAAGGCTGGATACTTTTCTTAACTGATTCGGGGAAATTTTATGAAAAATACTGGAGGTGAGAAGATGGGAGTTCAAAATGAGCGAATGGAAGAACAGTGGACGGCGGTGATTGAACCGAAGACGGCGCTGCTTGATATTCCCGTTAAAGAGCTCTGGCAGTATCGAAGCATGATTTTTATGCTGGTAAAAAGAAATTATCAGATTCAGTACAAACAGACGATTCTGGGGCCTCTGTGGATCATTCTGAATCCCATTTTTTCCTCAGGCCTGTTTTCACTGGTTTTCGGGTATGTGGGGAAATTTCAGTCGGGAAATATTCCCTACTTTCTGTTTTATATGTCTGCCAATGTTCTGTGGTCTTTTTTTGCAGGATGTGTTAATGGAAACACAGGTATATTCAGTAATAATACGCAGCTGTTCGGGAAAATCTATTTTCCGAGGCTGGTGGTTCCTGTATCGCAGGTTCTGTTTGAACTGGTACGCCTGCTCATCCAGATGATGGTATTTCTGGTGGTATGGTGTGTTTATCTGGCACAGGGGGAAACATCATTTACGGGGCCGTATCTTCTGCTGGTGCCTTTCCTTGTGCTGGAAGCAGGGCTTCTGGGAATGGCCATGGGCATGATCGTTTCTTCCCTTACCATCCGGTACCGGGATCTGAGCCATTTCATGAATTTTGGGATGCAGCTGCTGATGTATGCCTCACCTGTGCTTTATCCCATTTCCCAGCTGCCGGATTTTTTACAGAAGCTGGTTCTTCTGAATCCCATGGCATCTGTTGTTGAAGCATTCAGGTTCTGCCTGACGGGCAGCGGGATGATTCACAGGGGAGCACTGCTTTACAGTGCGGCAATAACCGGTGTAATTCTGTTTCTGGGAATGATTCTGTTCAATCAGACGGAAAAAAATTTTATTGACGTTGTATAATATGAGGTGTTGAATATGCAGTTCAGTATAATCGTTCCGGTTTATAATGTGGAAAAATATCTGGAGGGATGTCTGGATTCTATTATAAATCAGTCCTTTAAAGAGTATGAGGTCATTCTGGTGGATGATGGTTCCGGAGATACTTCCGGTGAGATCTGCGACCGGTATGCATCACGGCATGACAGGATCCGGGTGGTCCATCAGGTAAATCAGGGGCTGTCCGGTGCCAGAAATACAGGTCTTGATCATGCCGCAGGGGAATGGATCGTTTTTGTTGACAGCGATGACCGGGTGGAACTGGATCTGCTTGAACTTCTGAATGATCAGATCAGTCTCTGCCCTGCAGATCTTTACTGCTATAATGCCCGGAAGGTCAATGCGCAGGGAGAGGAAACAGAGCGTCTGCTGTATGCGGTGGAGAATGAGACGGTGACATTCTCAGGTGAAAAAGATCGTTTTGCTTTCTTTTTTGATCGCTTTATGCAGTATCAGACAGGCTGGGAGGTGTGCTTCAGGATTTTCAGGAGAAGTCTGATTGAAGCGCACGGACTGCGTTTTGTGTCTACCCGGGAAGTTTTTGCAGAAGATTATCTTTTTACGTTTCAGTACCTTCTGTATGCAAAGAGACTTCGATTTTTATGCAATATATGTTATAACTATTTTCAGCGGGATTCTTCTCTTCTTGGAAGTCTGGATCCGGAGACCGTGCTGCCGCGTCTGATAACCTGGGGGCTGTACGGTTATGAAAGCATCTGCAGATCCGGTCTTAAATTATTCAGAAAAGATTATGACAGACTTTATTTCATGCTGCTGAACCATCATCTGCAGTATCTTCTTGCAGACCTGCCGCAGGAAAAGGTTCGGGCATATCTGTGGGATCCCGGGCAGAACAGAAGACATCGGCGGTGGATGAAACAGATGAAAAAAGATCAGGCGGATCTTAACGAATATATGATAAAGGTGAGATGGTTGTGAAAAAAAGGCTTCTGATTGTAAATGACATATTAAAAGGCGGCGGTGTGGAAAAGCTCATGTATGATTTTATATGGCACTGGCATGAAAAATATGATATTACTGTCATGACCCGTGATTATTGCGGGGGCGCATCAGAATTATATCCGTCTGATGTCTGTTACCTGTATGAATCATATGAAAACGAATATGTGGAAAACTGGTTTGTCAGGCAGTACCGTAAGCTGTGCCGGAAAATTTATAAAAAATCCTTTGCCCGGAAATTTGCCCGTATGCAGTTTGATCTGGTCATAGCCATGAAAGACGGGTTGACTCTGCGAAAGGTTTCCGCCATGAAAATACCCGTAAAATTCGCCTGGGTACACACGGATTATAATAATTATTATTATACTTATCAGATATTCGGCGGGCCGGAGATGGAAAGGCTTTGTATGCAGAAATTCAACCGCATCATCTGCGTGTCGGAAAATGTCCGGCGGGGGCTTGTTGATGTGATCGGAGATCCCGGAAATCTGGTGGTAAAATATAATCCGGTGCATGTGGAGCAGGTTCTGGAGCTGGCAGAGGAGCCTGTGGTGGACATCGATCCGCTTCCGGCTGCCGGCATCACGCGTTTTGTGGCTGTCGGACGTCTGAATTATCAGAAAGGATATGATCTGCTGCTGGAAGCCTGCCACATGCTGGAAAGAGACGGGCTGAAATTCGAGGTGCTGATCATCGGTGCGGAAGAACCGTGGGGAGACGAGCATTACCGGCTTTACCGGGCACAGAAACGTCTGGGGTTAACCTGTGTGAAATTTCTGGGCGGCAGGAGAAATCCCTACAAATACATGAAACATGCAGACTGGTTTCTGTCCTCATCTATTTTTGAAGGGTATTCTCTGGTCAGCCAGGAGGCAGCCGTTCTGGGGATTCCGCTGATTCTGACGGCCTGCTCCGGCGTGGAGGAACTGCTGGGGGACAGTGAATACGGGATTGTCATGGGAATATCCGTACAGGATATTTATGAGGGAATGAAACGGGTGATCGAACATCCGCAGCTGCGTGAGCATTACAGAGAGAAAATCATGGAACGCAGGGAAATCATTAATTTTGATCAGCGATTGGAAGAAATTGAAAAACTGCTGGAAGCGGGAGCGTGATGGTGTGGAAGACAGAAAAGATGCCGGGCAGGCACGGATGGTGCTTAAAGTTGAGAATGTCCGTAAGGAATATATACTGGGAAATATAACCGGAGGAACCCTGAAGGACGCTTTGAGAGAACATCTGGGAAAAAAGGGCGGGCCGGTACATAACGAACATTTTACTGCTCTGGATGGAGTCAGTTTTTCAGTTCGTGCGGGGGAAACCGTGGGGCTGATCGGGTCAAACGGAGCCGGAAAATCAACTTTGCTGAAACTGATTTCCCGTATTACTGCGCCTACGTCGGGGCGGATCTGCGTGGGAGGACGTGTGGCCAGCATGCTGGAGGTGGGAACCGGTTTTCATCCTGAACTGACGGGCCGTGAAAATATTTATCTCAATGGTTCCATCCTGGGCATGAGTAAAAAGGAAATTGACCGGAAGCTGGATTCCATCATTGAATTTTCAGAATGCAGAGAATTTATCGACACGCCTGTGAAACGGTATTCTTCCGGGATGTATGTGAAGCTGGCATTTTCAGTGGCAGCGCATCTGGATTCGGAAATCGTGATCATGGATGAGGTTCTGGCGGTGGGTGATGTGAAATTTCAGCGAAAATGTCTGGATAAGATGAAAGAAATCGCTCAGACCGAGGGACGCACGATTCTGTATGTCAGCCATAATATGGAGACTGTAAGAAGATTGTGCAAAAGATGCATTATTCTGGATCATGGCAGGATTCTGTATGACGGAGATACAGGGGAAGCCATCAGTATTTATCTGGGGGATACCATCCGTCATGAAACATTCATTGATTTTACAAAATATGTACGGCCGGGCTGGCTGGGAAGAAATGATGTGCAGCTGACCTGGGGAGAATATCCGGAAAAGGAAGATAATGTGATGACAGGAGACACCATGGAGCTGCTGCTGAAATGGAAGGCTTTTGAGGATGTGGAGCATGTGGGGCTTCGGGTGGAAGTGATGGACAATGGAGAACAGCCGTTTGCAACAGCCGTGTTTTATGATATTTTTTCCGGCGCTGCAGGAAGTGAAGGAGAACGGCGGTTTTTTGTATCGCTTAAAAACATCATGAACGGCATTTACCAGACATATTATACTCTGTTCATGATCGATGGATATGGGGAAAGTGTGGATCTTGACTGTGTGCGGGGCCTGCATCTGGAAATCAGAAAGCCCGGTAATGACCGGCCCATGGGCTGGAATAATAAATCCTGGGGAAATATAAAACTGGAGAATTGTTCAGGGCTGACGAAATGAGGTAGTATTGTGACAAAAGATAGATCAAAAATGGCCAGCAGTATCGGGATGTTTGACACTTTCAAAGGAATTGGTATGATTATGGTTGTTTTCGGACACACTTTTTCCGCTTTTTTTCCGAAGGTGGCAGATAATCCGGTGCTGATGGTTCCGATGCTTTTGCTGTCTCTGGCAGGAGTGTCTCTGATGCCGGCTTTTCTCATGATCAGCGGATATGGATTCCGTAAACGTCCTGTGGGTAAATGTATACGACAGCAGGTGTCGCTTCTGCTGAAACCATATCTGTATGTGGCGGCTGCCACGACTGTGTTTCATCTGGTTTTTCATTATGCAGCTTTTGGTTACTGGCCTGCCAGTGTCAGGGAAACTCTGAAGGCTGCAGGAGGTTTTTTACTGGCGCTGCCCAAAAGCATGGAGTTTTTCGGCCTGTTTTTTTTCGGATGCGGCGCAGTATGGTATATTATTGCCCTGTTTGAAGGATGGGTTATTCTGGATGTACTGATGAACCGGGTAGATGAGAAGTATATGAATGCGGCTGTGTTTTTGACTGTGACGGCAGGATGGTTTTCAGGCTGGCTGGCAGACCGGCTGACGGGGGGAGAGAGTGCACTGCCTTTCTGTATTTCCCAGGGGATGATCGCTGTGGGATTTATTTACATGGGTTACCGCTTGAAAAAAAATAAAATTCTGCTGCGTCACTGGACCCGGCGCGAGTATGCTGCTGTGGGGGCAGCCTGCGGGGTTACTCTGATTCTCATGCTGTTCAGCGGAAAAACAGACAATATGGCTGAAGGAATCTGGATCGCGGGGCCCGTAAGTATGCTGGCGGATGCTGCGGCAGGTGTCGGAATTATCCTGCTGATTTTGAAATGCAGCCGGTTTGAGAATATGCTGTCGCGGCTTCTGCAGAAAATCGGCAGAGATTCCCTTCTCATTTTCTGTATTCATACGGTGGAAATGATTGCTGTTCCCTGGTATCTTCTTCAGGAAAGATATGCAGAGCATCCGTTTCTCTGCAGTCTGCTGATTCTTCTGCTCCGGGGAGGAATCATTATGGCAGCTGTTCAGATGATAAAATTCATAACACGAACCGGAAGAAAAAGAAAACTGGCGCAGCAGTAAGAACGATGGTCTGTGCAGACAAAAGGAGAGCAGATGATTTCTACAGTATATGAACATGTGGCATGGATGGAAGAACATCATGCCGGGAAAACAGCTTTTCAGTATTACGATGATGAAGCCGGGCAGGTTCGGGCTGTAACCTTTACGGAGTATATATGTGATATACGCAAATGTGCCACGTATCTTAATGGAAAATTCACACATGCCGAAGGAAAACATGTGGGGATTCTGGCCCGCAACAGTTATCATTATATGGTCTGTGTCATGGGAATCATGCTGGCAGGTGCTGTGGTTGTTCCGCTGAATTATGAGGAAAATCCGGACAATATTTATTATGAAATTGAATTTGCCGATGTGGATCTGCTTCTGCATGATGGGGGATATCTGGAAAGAGAGCCGGCACTGAAAGAAAAATACAGCGCCATACTCCATGGAATTGATGAATATGCCCGGATGGACATTGCTCCTGATGAGGGGATAACCGGCAGCAGGAAAAAATCGCATGGATCTGAAGAAGAGGATCCGGCAATGATTCTGTTTACTTCAGCAACTACGGGACGCAGTAAGGCAGTCATGCTGTCTGAAAAGAATCTGTATGCATCCATGGGATATTTTACGGATGCCGCTTTGCAGATGCAGACAGACGGCACGGAAACTTATCTGCTGATTCTGCCCATGTATCACGTTTCAGGTGAAACTATTTTTATGACCTGGACGGTGTTGGGCGTTACCGTTAATATCTGTCGGGAAATCCGGTATCTGTACCGGGATCTGAAACTGATGCATTCGGATATGATATCGGTGGTTCCCATGGTTCTTCAGTCATTTTACAAGGATATCAAACGGGGCAGGATTGATCGGCTGGGAGGACTGAAATCTATCTTCTGCGGGGCGGCATCGGCGGATCCTGAGATTTTTCAGACATTTCGCGATCACGGAATCCGCGTAACTCAGGGATACGGAATGACGGAAATTTTCGGTTCAGGTACCAACAATTCGTCCGGGAACCCTGAAAAGGACGGGTCGGCCGGAAAGGCGGTGGCCGGATGTCAGCTGAAAATCGATCAGGGAGAGATCTGCCTGAAGAGTGATTCCCTGATGATGGGATATTATAAAGCACCTGAAGCTACAGCTGAAGTCATCCGGGACGGATGGCTGTATACCGGTGATCTGGGATATCTGGATGAGGACGGCTATCTCTATATAACCGGCAGAAAAAAGAACCTGATCATTCTTTCAGGCGGCGAGAATGTCAGTCCCGAGGAGCTGGAAAACCTTCTGCTGGAAAACAGTGCAGTCCGGGAGATTATTGTCCGGGAAAGGGGACAGAAAATCTGTGCGGAAATTTTCTGTGCGGAAAAAGACCGGGATTCCATCAGAGCGTATATAGCAGAGTTCAACCGGAAACAGCCTTATTATAAACGGATAACGGAAGTGGAATTCAGAAAAGAAGCATTTCCCAGAACAGCCAGCGGGAAAATGAAGCGTGTATAAGGAGGAAAAATATGGACAGACAGGAAATTGTTGAAAAAATAGAAGCGGTGATAGAAGAAGCAACAGATATTCCCTGTGATGAAATGGATGAAGACAGTGCCCTGATGGATGATCTGGAGCTGTCATCTCTGGAAATCATGACCATGATTGCAGATCTGGAAACGATTTTCAAAGTACGGATATCGGAAAATGCATTGAGAGATTTTATCACTATCGGAGATATTGCTGATTTTATACAGGAATACAGTAAAATACAGTAAATCATGCCGAAGTTTTTTGTAGATAAATTACAAAAAATAATTATGGATTTCTACTTGTTTTTATGCAAATATAACGTTATAATAACAGTAAAACAGCACGGGAAGGAGGAAAGATTATGAAGTACGTATGTGATACCTGTGGCTGGGAATACGATGAAGAGCAGGGTTATCCCGAAGGCGGCATTGCACCCGGAACCAAATGGGAAGATATCCCGGATGATTTTGAATGCCCCGTATGTTCAGTGGGCAAGGATGATTTTGCAGCTGAATAATTAAAGGGTTGTGAAGAATTCATGTTTTTCAGACCGGAAAGAGGCTGCCGTACTGATTTTTAATCAGGTTGCGGCAGTTTTTTTTATTGTACCCGGATTATAAGGGAGGCTGGAAGGTGACGGCTTCACCGGATGGAACATTGACAGACAGAGAGAGGAAACAGTATAATTATCTGTACCGGAAAGGTCGTACATGCAGGTCTGAAGTTGCAGAAAAAGAAAAACACAGGGGAAGATAGGATTTTATGGGAAAGTATTATCTGGGATTTGATGCGGGAACGCAGAGCGTAAAGGTGGCTGTCTACAGAGAGGATATGGTGTGTGTGGCATCTTCTTCATCACCAACTACGCTGAACTATCCACATCCGGGCTGGGTTGAGATGGATGTGGATGAATATCTGGAGCTGACAGTAAGGGGGATGTCTGAATGTGCCGCACAGATGGCCGGGCAGGGGCTTGATCCGTCAGATGTACAGGCAATCATGGGCGATGGGATTATCTGCGGAATTGCCGGTGTGGATGAGGATGGCAATGCCATTACGCCTTATATCAATTATCTGGACTCCAGAACTCAGGAGGATGAACTGCTCATCAACAGCTGGAATCTTGATATCTGGGGAACGGAGACAGGAAATCCGGAGGCGAAATGTATGTTTCCGGCCCTGTTTGCCCGCTGGTTTCTGAAAAACAATGACGCTTTTCGGGAAAGAGGGGTTAAATTTATCCACAATGCTCCTTATGTGCTGGCTCACCTGGCCGGACTGAAAGCAGAGGATATGTTTATTGACTGGGGAACCATGTCAGGCTGGGGGCTTGGCTATAAAGTGGAGGAAAAATGCTGGTCGGAGAAACAGCTTGAGCTTCTCGGGCTTTCCAAAACCATGATGCCGAAAATCGTAAAGCCCTGGGATATCATTGGTCATCTGACAAAAGAGATGGCCCGAAGAACCGGATTTCCTGCAGGAATCCCCATATGCGGCGGTGCAGGAGATACTATGCAGTCCATGCTGGGCAGCGGCAATATGGAAGCGGGACAGGCGGTGGATGTGGCCGGTACCTGTTCCATGTTCTGTGTATCTACAAAGGGTATTGTACCGGAGCTGAGCAGGAAAGGCGCGGGGCTGATTTTTAACAGCGGAACACTGCCGGACACTTATTTTTACTGGGGCTATATCCGTACCGGCGGACTGGCGCTGAGATGGTATAAGGATCATATCTGCAGACAGCAGGATAACGGGAATTATTATCAGGTACTCAGTGACCGGGCTGCCGAAATACCTGCGGGATCCAATGGTGTGCTGTTTTTGCCTTATCTCACCGGCGGAACCAATGACATTAAAGAAGCCACCGGCTGTTTCCTGAATTTGACACTGGACACGGATCAGGCAGTTCTGTGGAGATCCGTGCTGGAAGCCATCGGTTATGATTACATGGAGATTACCGACCTGTATCGTGCTGCCGGTGTGGATATGAGCAGAATCACCATCACAGAAGGAGGAAGCCGCGACAGGCTGTGGAATCAGATGAAATCGGATATGCTGGGGAGCGAAGTGATCACCCTGAAAAATGCAGGAGGTGCCATAGTAACAAACTGTATTTTCGGAGCATATGCTCTGGGAGAAATTACAGATATCAGAAAAGCTCTGAAGGATCATCTGGAGATAAAGCAGCTTTATCACACAGATCCGGTAAATCATAAATTTTATGGAAAACAGTATCAGATCAGGGAAAAACTGATCCGGCAGGACATGCGGGAAGTTTTTCATACTCTTAAGATGCTGCAGGAAAGCTGAAAGTCTGCCAGGTTGATTTAAAATCTTTCGGGATTGAAGGTCTGCCTGGCATTTTTTCAGCAGAAGGTATATTTTTAATCAAATTTTATAAAGATATTTGATGGGAACGGTATTGAAGAAAAGCCATCTGAGTTTTACAATAGTATAACAGTAAACCAGATAAATGAAAATCCTAATCCCCCAGCTATGCTGGGGAGAATGGAATAAGTGGATAACGTTGAAGATATGATAAAAAGCCTCCTGTGTTATAATGAGAATGGTGTCGCAAGCCAAACTCAGAATATAACACAGGAGGCGGT
>JAXDZY010000066.1:0-38892 GCA_034086685.1 Lachnospiraceae bacterium | reverse complement strand
ATGTCATGGACATTTGCTGCTGTTCCTGTAATCGTATGGACATAACCGCTTCCGGCATCCACTCCGGCATGAACTTTCATGCCGTGATACCATTGGTTTCCCTTTTTCGTCTGGTGCATCTCAGGATCACGCTTGCCTTCCCTGTTCTTGGTTGAACTCGGAGCTGCGATGATTGTCGCATCAACAATGGAGCCGCCATGCATGATCAAACCAGCTTTTTCAAGGCGATCGCTCACATCTTTAAAAATCTTCTCACCGATGTGATGCTTCTCCAACAGATGCCGGAATTTCAGCAGTGTTGTCGCATCCGGTACCTGTTCATCGATGAAGTTGATTCCAAGAAAACTTCTCATGGCATAGCTGTCATAGATGGCTTCTTCTATTCCTTCATCGGAAAGATTGAACCAGTTCTGCATGAGGTACATGCGGAGCATGACTTCAATATCTTTTGGCCTGCGGCCACGCCTGTTGCTGTAATAGTACGGTCGGATGAACTCGATCCATTGATCCCATGGAATGATTTCATTCATGGAATCAAGGAATTCTTCGCGTTTTGTTTTTCGCCGACGATTGGAGTATTCAATGTCACAAAATGATTGTTGTTTCATGCAGCACACCATCCTTGTTTTTGATACTTCTATTATACAGGATATGGTGAGCTACTTAAAGCAGAAATCTTGAATTAATCAGCGTTTCCTTAGAGAAGCTACATTTTAAAAATAAGGAGAGTGGTGGCTGGCCGGGAAATAAGAAGTTCTTTTTTTCTGACGATAGTACGGAATATCAAGATAAATCTGAACGAGCTAAGGTAAAGGATTATTTCATGCCAGAACGTTGTCTTTACTGCATTGATAAGCTAAACGTTTGTGCAGATATTTCCCGTGTGACAATTATACAGATCGGGATTCTTCATCTTTAGGAAGCAACTTAGTTATCATTCGAACAAAGCAGGGATTAGCAGTATGGGGTGAAGTTATTTCCGAGTTAGAATATTGTGATGTTGCAGTAGATAAAATTATGGAGGCTCAATCATTTATGCTATGGTTCTGAAAGAACGAGAACTTGCGAAATCAACGGGGCAGACTATCACCTTGAATTCTGGTGTTAAAACAGACCGAATTATTGTGGAGGATAGAGAACGTTGGAGGACACAGCTTCAAATGCTGCATTTTAGCGAAGTTTTTAGAAAATATCCAGAAGGTTTGAAAAAACAAATCGTCAGAGTGGAGAAGGAAAAAAACGAGGGGCTGCTGCTGGAGCACTAAAATTGGTAGGCACAGAGGAGGAAACGATTTACAATAACTTTAGGCTATTATTAGAAGATTCACAGGAGTATGCCAAAATGAGTAATGCAAGTAATCCTTATGGTGATGGTTTTGCGTGCAAGCGGATTGCGGACGTGCTTGAACAGAATAATTCAATGGAGATAACTGCATTGCCACATTAAAGGTTTTTTTAGGAAATAATGACCTGAATGAAAGGGAATGTCCATTACCGATATTATCATAAAGTACTTGAAGCGAATTTTTCTGGATAAATGAAAATACGAAAAATCAAGAAATTTAATGAAAAGCGGAGTAATGATTATAAGAAAATATAGACTGGTTTTGTTTTTCAGTTTTGCAGTTGTCATATTTTTGGTTGCAGCAACTTTAATAAAAAGAGATATTTATCAATCAAAGCATATGTTAACCTGTACTTCTTACAGTATACAAACAGAGAAAATACAGGAATCAATTAGATTGGTTCAAATTACAGATTTACATAATAGTATATTTGGTGAAAATAATCAGGATTTGCTTGATTTGGCTGCAGAGCAATCGCCGGATTTAATCTTGATAACCGGTGATTTGCTGAATTCTGATGAATCCAGGACAGATATAGCAACAGATCTGATATCTGAGCTTGGTAAAATTGCTCCTGTGTATGTTTCTTTGGGCAACCATGAAGTGGAATATCAGCAGAATTACGGCATGGATATTGTTCGACTTTATGAAGATGCCGGGGCTGTGGTATTGGACAGGCAGTATCAGGATCTGGAAGTCAATGGTCAAAAAATCCGCTTGGGCGGTATCTATGGTTACTGTCTCCCGGAAAAATATCTGGAAACAAATGAAGCCGACCCGGAAGAGTGTACTTTCCTGTCGGATTTTCAAAACACGGATTTATACACAATTCTGATGTGTCACATGCCGGTCTGCTGGTTAATTAATGGTGGGCTGGATGAATGGGATGTGGATTGTGTCTTTGCCGGTCATGTTCATGGTGGACAGGTAATTCTTCCGTTGATCGGTGGTGTGTATGCACCGGATATGGGATGGTTTCCGGGCAGGCTGCGGGGACTGTATTCTTCTGAGGATGGAAGTTCCACGATGGTTTTATCAGCGGGTTTAGGAAACACAGAATCGGTGCCGAGATTTAATAATATACCTGAAATTGTGACGGTAGACATCCTTCCGAAGTGATTTGACAGGATGGAATACCGGAGGGAGGTCTATGGACGTAAAAAGGGAGTTGTTTTTGCCGGCTTTAAAAGCGGCATTGAGGAATGAAAAAGTATCATGGGAAGAAGAGATGGAACCTCAGGTTTGGATGGAGCTTTTTCAGACAGCCGGTAAGCATCAGGTGCTTCCCATGATTTATGAAGCAGTATATGATTGCCCTGCGGCCCGGAAAATTGAACCACAGTTTTTGTTGTCCGTTAAGCAGAAAACAATCCATGCTGTCATGCTGCAGACTATGAAAACAAGTGAGTTTTTAAATTTATTTGAGTATTTGAAGGAAGCTGGTATTCAGGTTCTGGTTGTGAAGGGAATCGTGTGCCGGAATCTGTATCCGAATCCTGATTTCCGTGTGTCCGGAGATGAAGATGTTCTGATTCCTGAGGGACAATTTGAAACATGTCATCAGGCTTTGATTAAGTATGGAATGAATCCTTCAGATCCATCGCGGGATATTCAGACAATGTATGAAGTTTCCTACGGAAAGCCGGGAAGTCCGATTTATATTGAACTGCACAAATACTTATTTCCACCGGAATCCACTGCCTATGGAGATTTGAACCGTTTTTTTAATGGAATTCATGAGCGGTCGATCAAATTGTCTGTGAATGGAAAACAGGTTGTCACACTGGGAGCTGCAGATCATTTGTTCTATCTGATCTGCCATGCTTTCAAACACTTTCTGCACAGTGGCTTTGGCATTCGACAGGTGTGTGACATTACCCTTTTTGCCAATGCTTATGGAAGAGATATTGACTGGCTGAAAGTACTGGAACAGTGCCGGGAAATCCATGCTGACCTGTTTGCGGCAGCTCTGTTTCAAATTGGCCAGAAGTATCTGACCTTTGATCCGAGCCGGGCCGGTTATCCGAAGGAATGGCAGGAAATTCAGGTGGATGAGCGGTTGATGCTGGATGATCTGCTGGATGCTGGAATTTATGGCGATGGTACGATGAGCCGGAAACACAGCAGCAACATTACTTTAAATGCAGTATCGGCTCAGAAGCAGGGGCGTAGAACAGGTAACGGTGTGCTTAAAACAGTTTTCCCTTCTGTGAGGGAGCTGGAGGGAAGGTATGCTTATCTGAAAAAGCGTCCCTATCTGCTGCCGGTTGCCTGGGTAAGCCGTATCCTGCAATACCGTAAAGAACTCAGTCAGACGGATGACAATGGCGCATTGAAAGCCGTTGAGATTGGGAACCAGCGTGTGGAACTGATGAAGCAATACGGTATAATTGACTGAAAATATTTATGGTCAGATACCCGAAATTTGATAAGCGTAGGAGTTACAGGATGGAAAATAATACGGATAAAAATCAGAAAGACAATGATGTAATTCTGGGTTCTGAGGCTCTTGGAACATTAATTGGTAAACTTAAGGATGGTACTTTCGGTGAGATCATCGATGACTGGAAATGGATTTTCACCTATAGTGCGAAGTATAAGAAAGCGATTGTTTTTTATGTGATTCTGGGTTTGCTCAGTACTTCTCTGGGACTGGTGGGCAGTGTTGCCAATAAGTATCTGATTGATATTATTACAGGATATCAGACCAGCAAATTGTGGATTTTTATTGCTGTCACCGTGGGAAGTGCTGTATTCAGTCTTGTTTTCAGCAGTATCATAAGCCGCATATCAACCAGACTAAGCATCGATATTAATAATGATATTCAGGCGGATATTTTTGATAAGATCATGGATGCGGACTGGATGGAGATTTCCAGATATTCCAATGGTGATGTGCTGAACCGGTTCAATGGTGATGTGGGAACGGTCAGCGGTAATGCAATCAGCTGGCTGCCGTCGATTATTATTTCGATTTACAATTTTATTGCCACTTTTCTGGTGATTCTGCATTATGATGTAATCATGGCTGTTCTTGCATTGGCCAGTGCCCCGTTTATGCTTCTGATGTCCCGTTTCCTTATTAAAAAGCAGCGGGAGTTCAATAAAAAAGTCCGGGAGATGAGCAGTAAGCTCATGACTTTTGAAGTGGAGACCTTCTACAATATGGATACCATCAAGTCTTTTGGGACAACTCCGTATTACGGTAAGAAAATGCGCTGGTGGCAGAAGAAGTATAAAGATATCAGTCTGAAATATAATATGTTTTCCATTAAGACCAATATTGTCATGTCAGTCATTGGGATGTGTGTACAGTATGCTGCGTTTGGGTACTGTCTGTACCGCTTATGGACACATGATATAACTTACGGAACCATGACACTTTTTCTTCAGCAGAGGAGTAATCTTTCCAGTGCTTTCAGCAGTGTGATTTCCATTATTCCTTCTTTTCTGAACAGTTCCGTTTCTGCACACCGTATCCGGGAACTGGTGGAGCTTCCGAAGGAAGTGCATATTCCCGAGAGTTCGGATATGGATTCCTGTGCTGATAATGGTTTTACGGTGCAGATGAAGGACGTGAACTATGCTTACGTGGAAAATAACAGGGTGATTACGGATTCCGGGTTTGTTGCCAATCCCGGTGAGATCGTGGCTCTGGTTGGTCCTTCGGGCGAGGGAAAGACCACGATGATTCGTCTGATTCTGGGGCTGATTCGTCCGGAGACCGGGCAGGTTGCGCTGGTTGCTTCCAATGGCAGATCTGTTGAGATGAATGCGGATACGCGCCATCTGTTTGCGTATGTTCCCCAGGGAAATACGATTCTTTCCGGTACGATTGCAGAGAATATGCGTATGGTCAGGGAAGATGCAACAGATGAAGATATCATTGAGTCATTGAAGATTGCCTGCGCATGGGATTTTGTTAAGGATATGCCTGATACCATCAACTGCAATATCGGTGAGAGGGGACGCGGCTTTTCAGAAGGTCAGGCTCAGCGTATTGCCATTGCCCGTGCAGTACTGCGTGACAGTCCCATACTTCTGCTGGATGAGGCTACTTCTGCTCTGGATGTGACCACCGAACGGAGGGTTCTGAGAAATATTATTCAGCAGAAACCTAATAAGACATGTATCGTTACGACGCATCGTCCCAGCGTGCTGAACATGTGCCAGCGGGTTTACCGGGTGATGGAGACAAGGGTTACGGAGCTGTCGGAGGAAGAATCCAGCAGAATGGCAATGGAGTTCTGATTGTACTGAGTTCATTCCTCCGGATTTTAAAAATGTTTTGGAATATTATTTTTCGGTCAGCCACACAAATTGATCAATGGAATTCTGAAAATATTTGATCAGTTTGTTGATGGCTGATTCTGTTTTCAGGTATTTGAACCACTGCAGGTCTGCTGTTATGGAATCACCGGCTATGATGATGACGGTGTCGTTGTTGTGCAGAGGCGTGAAAGCGGGCTGATGGCGGGATTTACCGTTGATCAGGGCATATTCGAACTGCAGACCCAGGCGGGTATGGATCTGAAATGCCAGATCCAGTACGGTAGCTCCGTTTTGGATGGATTCGGTGGTGCCGTCTTTTGTCCGGACTTTGATTTTTCTGCTCTGTTTCCGGGAATTGAAATATTTGATCAGATAGTCCAGCGCATGGGATGTTTTGACGTATCGAAACCAGTTGAATTCCGCTGTGCAGTCGCTGCTTTTTATAATCCGCACAGAGTCACCGTTACTGAGCCTGGTGTGTGCCGGGCGGTGCTGCGGATTGTTGTTGATCAGTGCATAATCAAAATGAAGTCCCAGATTGCCGTGGAGCATGAAGGCAAAGTCCAGTACGGTAGCGCCTTCTTCAATCCAGGCAACGGTACCGTCTTTTTTGAAAATTTTAATCAGATTGGTGCCTTCCGGATTATAGTCCAGACTGAATTTGGATTTGTCGATTCTGCTGCCCAGCTTGTAGCACAGATATTCATCCTCTGTTTTGATGAATATCCGGTACAGATTGTTCATGGCGTCACAGATCAGAAAATAATCCGAATCTTTGTAGGTGGTTTCATAATAGCCCAGGACATAGATGCGGATATGGTCCTGAAGGCAGTGATTAAAGTAATCGAAGAAGATATCTTTCGGACGCAGTTCGCTTTTTTTGATGTCATTTTCCACGATGAGTGTGATATCCCAGTAGGGCATTTCCTTTTTATCCATCAGATTTTCAAAATCATAGGGCAGAGAGGAAGAACGGCGCTCCAGATGTCTGGCAATGCTGCTTACGGAGCGTTTGTTTTTAATGATCTGCTTGATATAGGGCTGATCGTTTTTTCTTAATCTATCGGGTATGATTTTGCAGTTTTTATCAAACAGCTGTTCCAGTTTGGTCAGAAAATAGTTCTGATAGCGTCCGTTCTGCTCATCGATTTTTTCCAGCTGTTTCTGTATCGCCCGGTACAGTTCATTTCTTTCGATTTTCAGGCACAGATTCTCCAGTGTGTCCACCAGCATGTATGCTCTGATATTTTTAATCTCCGGAATCAGGTGATTTTTGGCTGAACTGGCAAGGGCAAGCATCTGTTCCTGAGATTCTTCTGAAGCAGTACTGTGTTCCAGCAGCGAGATGGTTTCGGCAATCTGGATGAAAAGAGCTTCCGAATAGAAAATCTTCTGCTTCAGGTCAGTATCCATTCCCCTGTTGTTGCAGTCCTTGATCAATACCTGATGGATTTCCCTGAAAATGTGCAGAATACGGATCGTATCATTGTTGAATTTTGTCTTGAGAATCAACAGGGTCTGGTGATCGTTGTCTTCAGCAGCGAAATCGTGAAGAATGGCTGCCAGCACCACTGTATAATCAAAACGGTATTCGGCAATGTGCAGTGCAGTGTCCAGCGCGTGCTCTGCCCTGTCAGGGGCATTTTCCTGCAGAAAAGAGCAGCCTCTCTGAAGTTCATTGATTTCCGGCTGACTGATTCTGTGAAATGTTTTCATGGTGCCGATCACGACGTCCAGTTTACGGGAGATTATTTCGTTCATGTCTGTCATTCATTTTCTCCTCTGCTGTTATCTGTAGTGCTGTTTTCGGTGCTTTCATCCTCTTCGTCTGTCTCCTGATGGGATGAGTGCTTTAATATATGAAACCATTCATCGTCTGCGTTCTGTGTTACTTTACCGTACCACAGGATGCTTTCTTCGATGCTTTTATCTACCAGCAGCTTGATATTGGAACGAATGATGTCCGGGATATATTTGCGGAAACTGTCCTTATCCTGCTCTTCTGTCTGCAGAGCCTGTCCGTACAGTTTTTCTGCCAGCTTCAGGATGTCATCAGTTTCGGCTTTCATATTCATGCTGATGGAGGGAAAAGAAAATCGCAGCTGTGCTTTGATTTCTTCATCGGAGAGCCTGATATCATGTCTGGAAAAACCGATGAGCTGAACTACGGGATTGGGGGTCCGCCCTGTTGATACGGAATTAATGGTTCCCAGTCCGCCAAGATATTCGGATTTTGTTGATCTTACACGGTGCAGTATGATGAAGACCATATCTTTCTGATCAATAATCTGGTTGAGCGTCAGAAAAATATGGGATTGTGAGAACTTTACAGTCCCTTTGTACAGGTGGTGGGAATAGTGTTTCTGCAGGTAACTCTCCACTTTTGCAGGTGTCTGCAGATTATCAACTGCAGATTTTATTTTTTCCGCACTTGTGTTTTTGGTGCCGAAAGCGGCCAGGCACAGAATCTCGGAGTTATCGGCTGATAATGCGTTTTCGTAAATATACAGGATACCTTTTTTGATTACGGATTCCATTGTATTGATCTCGCCCAGTGGGTTATGGACTTTTTTATTGGTATCCAGGTAGTAGCTGTAATAGGCACCCAGATATTTGTGCAGATCTGCTCCGGCAGCAGATTCGGAAACGGAGGGTTCGGGCCCGGACGCAGGCAGAATATCTCCGGTCAGAAGATCATCAATAGATATCTCGGGATAAAGTATCTTCAGGCGTATCAGAAAGTCACATGTGGGAAGCTTGCTTCCGTTGATGTATGAGGATATGGTTGAGGCAGCCACATTCAGTTCGATCCCCAGTACCTTCTGGGAAATCCCCTTGCGGAGCAGCAGATTTTTCAGGTTTCTGGAAAAAACTGCCTTGGTCTGCTCCAGTGCATTTTTATATTTAATATCTTGTTGAGTTTCTTTTTTCATCTGTCTCCCTTCAAAATCTGAGCTATAATTCTGCATAATAAAATATGTTGTAATAATTGAAATCATAATTCGAAAAATATGAATTATGAAAGCAGAGTGCAGTCGAAAAATAAAATAACTAATTCGCGAATTACGAATTCGCACAATGTTGATTTTTTTAATTTGAATTTCGATTTAGCTTGAAAAATTCGTCTGATATGGTATGATATATATATCAGAGATGGAAAACTGTAGAGAAAAGGGGCCTGATACTGCAATATCTGACCCCTGTTCAGCACTGGATTGAAAACCAATGCAAGTTTCAATATTATTTTACCTGCAATTCGGGGTGGTTGTCAAGTCCTGTGTTCTGCCGGATACGGAAGAAGTTTCTCCTGCGTTTTCCGTTTATATCTGAGTGTAACTTTTTCGTATCTTTTCAGATACATTTGTTATGGCAGTGCATTGGGAGGTGTCAGGTTTTATGCGTATTGTGGACAAGATTTCTCATCGTGGAAGTGACGATGAAATTGTTTTCAAACATTCCTGTGAGCAGTTTGCGCGCCGCACGATTGTTGAGGTTGATGTGAATCAGATTGCCGTACTGGTAAGGGATGGTAAGATTGCAGATATTCTGCACAGCGGTTCGCATTCTATGGAACCGCATAATATTCCGTTGATGACGGAAATTCTGAGGAGCTTATCACAGGATAAAATGCCTTTGTTCAGCGCCAGGATTTATTATTTCAACACATCCTGTATACCGAATCTGAGATTCAGGACTTCGGTCAGAATACAGGAACAGCTGGATAGCAGGCTTGTTAAGAGCGGAGTCGGGATGATACCCGTCGATGTCAGTATATACGGAAGGTATCGTCTGCAGATAGATGATCCGGTCCTTCTGCTGAAATCTCTGCTTGCTGACCGGACGGTAATCAGGAAGGAGTTTCTGGAAGACTTTTTCCGTTCTGTGCTTAATCCTGCTGTAAAGATGGCAGTTCTTAAGATTGTTAAGATGGAGTCGGTCAGTATTTTTGAACTTGAAAGGTGTATTGCCGGGTTTTCCATGGAAATCTGTAACAAGGTTGCCTGTGAATTTGAAAAGGTCGGGATGAGCCTGATTTCCCTGCAGATCACAAAGATTGAACCCACAGGTGAGGGGTATGATCGGTGCTGGAGGATCTATATGGATGATGCGGTAAGATGGAACGATGCGGTGACCACTGCCGGTTGCAACAGAGAGCTTGGCATTACGCAGCCGCAGAGAATGATGTTTGATCTTTTGAGTGATATTGCAAAGAATTCTTCTGCGGGTCAGATGATGGGTGCCGGGATGAATATGGCAGCCATGAGAAGCATGTACCAGGCGTTTAATCAGGTTTTCAAAGATTTTTTCGACGGCGGTATGTACAACTGGAACGGATCGAAGGACGGGATGCAGCATGATGGTGAATCGGAAAAGAACAGTTCCGGTGATCATAAGGGGGATGGCGGTCGGGGAATGTTCGGCTGGGAGAGTTCTTTTCAGCAGGTCTGCCCTGTCTGCGGTGGTCTGAATCCTGCGGAGGCATGTTACTGCATGTACTGTTCGTTTAAACTGATCAATCAGAAAGGAGCCAGGTAATGAGGAGAGACAGAAGGATTTATGGTGTGGCGTGGCTGTGTCTTACTCTGGGATATCAGCTGCTGACATTTATTCTTTATTATGGATTATATGAGATATATAAAAAACATCTGCTCAATTTCTGGCTTGGACATGCGCTGACCAGTATCATGATGATCATCAGCGGTGCAGTGATATATTATACGATTTTCCATTTGATGACGGAAAAAAAAGCGGATATCCGATACTGCCTTCCGGTTCCGGCAATTGGAACCGGAAGCTGTATTGTTATGATAGTGCTCAGGTTTATAACCATGATCATTCCTTTCTGGATTACGCTGTTTGTTTTCAGCATTGCAGTGATTCTGAGCATGTTTCTGATGGTTCTGGCATTTGCCGGAATCGAGCGTTCACTAAGCAGGGAAAAGAAGGATAAAGTCTGATGAGATGTAATGTCTGTGGGGCCGAGATGGTTGATACAGGAGATGAATATATCTGCGGGTGCTGCGGCAGTACCTGCTCTGCCGGTGATAAGTCCCAAAGCGTTTCCGGGATGAAAGAAATCTATGCGGAAGCATTTCGGATGATGCAGGAAGCTTCTGATTATGAGAGTTATATGGAAGCTTCCCTCATGTTTCAGAAGATTCCGTATTATGAAGATTCCATGAGACTGGCTCAGCAATGTATCAATGCAGCCGGGGATATAAAGCTGGAAGAAGATTATCAGAAGGCACTGACTTTGTTTTCACAGAATTCGGAACGATCTGTTCAGGAGGCAATGGAGCTGTTTCTGAAGGTCGCCGATTATAAAGAGAGCAATGATTATCTGGTGCGGGCACAGGAGAAACTGGAGATGATCCGCAGCAGAAAGGGTTCTGTACTGTTTCAGGGGATGGTGAAAAAACATACTTTTCAGTCCTGGCTGCTGATCGTTTCCAATCTGCTGATTTTTCTGAGTATACTGTCTCCCTGGTATCAGGCCAGAGGAACCAGTGATTTTCTGTTCTGGGAGATTGATACTGTTGTAGACAGTGTGGCACTGATCCGGGCTGTTTATCAGGTATTCAGAGGATATGCCTGTCTCTGGTGGGGGCTGTTTCTGATCTGTATGTCCGGTTCATCTGTAACACTGGGAAGAGGGGATTTCAGAAAGTCACCGTTTTTTATAATGGGATTGCTGATCCTGCTGTGGGTTTTCTGCAGTGGGGAACCTCCCGCCGGTTATGGAAAAGCAGGCTTTGGCCAGTTTTTTATGGCTGCAGGCCTTGTGGGATTTCTGATGAACTGGATTGCAGTTTATATTGCTTCGAAAAGAAAAGGTGCGCAGAGAAGATCGGACGGGATGTCCCGCAGAAGCGGTGATTCCCGCTGAACAGCCCGCAGAATGCAAAGAGTCTGCGGGCTGTTATCTTTTGCTATCTGGAAGAATGTTCCGTTAAAGATTTCAGAAATTTCAGCAGGTGTTCTTTCTGATCCGGCTGAAGACAGTGGAAAAGATGAAGCATTTCCTGATCTGCTTTTGTAATTGCTATGGGGTCATTTTCATCAGCCAGCAGTTCAGACATAGTCACACCGAAAGCGTCGCTGAGCTTCTCAAGAGAAGGCAGAGAAGGAATCTGCTGTTTTCGGTACCATGTATTGATGGTGGTCTGCGGAAGGTCGGAGCGTCTGCTGAGTTCGTATTCGGTCCAGTTGCGTTCCAACCGCATTTTTTCAATTCTTTTCAGAACATTTATCATAAGCTGCATCAATCCTCTCAGTTGATTGAGTGATTCTGAATTGGTGTAATTCGGTTCAGATTGTGATTCTGAACTTTGGCGGATTGATATGGTTTTTGCTTTTGAAGAACCAGCAATATGGTACCATGAATTTTGTCACGATTCAATGGGCAAATACAGAATCCTGACAGAATTTACAGGTGATACAGCTGTGTGTATTTGGCTGTCAGGTAGTCTGTGTATACGGTGGGATCGAATTCACCGCATGCATTTCTGACGATTTCAGCAGGTTCAAGAAGGCTGCCGTACTGATGCACTTTTTCCTTCAGCCAGGAGGAGACAAAGGAAAGGTCGCCCCGTGCCACGGGTCCCCACACATCGATTTCCTTTTCCATGTTTTGAAGCATCTGTGCGCCGTAGGCACTGCCCAGTGCATAGGAGGGGAAGTAGCCGAAGGAGCCGCCGGACCAGTGACTGTCCTGCAGACAGCCTTCTCTGTCGCCGGGAACCTTTACGCCGAGATATTCTTCATAAAGCCGGTTCCATACGGCAGGGATATCTTTTACCTCCAGAGTACCGCCGATCAGCTGTTTTTCGATTTCATAACGGATCATAACATGAAGACTGTAGGTCAGTTCATCGGCTTCTGTGCGGATCAGCGAGGGTTGTACCCGGTTAACGGCGTGATACATCTGTTCAGCGGTGACATCGCCCAGCTGTTCAGGGAAGAATTCCTGCATTTTCGGAAAGATTGCTTCGATGAAAGGGCGTGAACGTCCGATCAGGTTTTCGTAGAAGCGGGACTGGCTTTCATGAACGCCCATGGATACGCCGCCTGCCAGACAGGTGTACTGCAGATCATCACGGATACCCAGTTCATATTTGGCGTGTCCGCCCTCATGAATGACCGAGTACATGGAGTCAATGACGCAGTTCTCCTTATAATTGGTAGTGATACGTACATCCCTGTTGTTGAATTCCAGTGTAAAGGGATGTTCGGTCTCTCCGATGGTGCAGTGCTTTCGGTCAAGACCCAGTACTTCCATCAGATAATCTGAGAATTTTTTCTGATCTTCCACAGGGTAATGTCTGTGCAGGAAGCTGTCGTCAATCTGCGGTGCCTGGCCGATTCTGTGGATCAGAGGAACCAGTTTTTCACGGATGGTGGAGAAAAAACGGTCAAGATATTCCATGTCAACCCCGCGCTCATATTCGTTCAGCAGAGCATCATAGGGCTTTTTTGAGCTGTCATAATAGCCGGCGAAGCGAATATTGAATGATACCAGCTTTTCCAGTACAGGACGAAACAGTTCAAAATCATCAGTTTCCTTTGCTTTGTGCCATACATCGCTGGCTTCGTTGGTCAGCATGGCGTATTCCATGTATTCGTCAGCGGGAATCCGCGAAAGCTGACTGTATTCACGCTGAAGCTCTTCCACCTGACGTTTTTGCAGAAAACTCAGTTCTTCTTTGCCGGCGGACAGAAAGTCCAGAAGACTGCCCACTGAAGGATCCGCGATCAGTTTCTGCATTTCTCCCGCCAGAATCCCCATGGCAACGCCGCGTCCTTCTGCTGTATCGGAAGGTGCAGTTGTCACACTGTCCAGATAAAGAGACGAAGCTGCCGCATTATAAGCATACATTTTCTTCTGCAGCACATCCAGCTGCTGCAAAGCTTCAGTTACATTCATAAAATTACCTCCAAAATCATCATATCTGTCCGGCAGATACAGAAAAAGTCTGAACAGGTCAGCGGACGCCGGACCGGTAAGGATATATTAACATGACCGGATATTTATTTCAATAATACAGAAATTGACTTTTCTGCTGTTTGTGCTAACATGAATCTGACAGGAGGTGCGGATGCCATGAGATACAGTAAACCGCATTATTATGATGAATTCAGGTGTCTGGCAGGTAATTGCCCGGACACCTGCTGTGCGGGCTGGCAGATCTGTATTGATGATGCCAGTCTGGAAAAATATGGAAATACAAAGGGGCCTTTTGGAAGCCGTCTGGCCAATTCCATTGACTGGGAGAAAGGAGCTTTTTATCAGTATGAAAGGCGCTGTGTTTTTCTGAATGAAGAAAATTTCTGTGATCTGCAGATTGAGCTGGGGGAAGATGCACTTTGTGATACATGCCGCATGTATCCCCGCCATGTGGAGGAATTTGATGGCCTTCGGGAGCTGTCTTTATCTCTTTCCTGCCCGGAAGCAGCCCGCATGATGCTGACATGTCGGGAACCGGTCCGTTTTGATACATGGGAAACAGAGGAAGAAGAAGATTCCTTTGAAGACGATGAGATGGATTATCTCCTGTTTACCCGGCTGGAGGATGCACGGGAGGTAATGTTTGATATTCTGAAAGACCGCAGCTTTGGTATTGAAGAACGGATGGAGATGGTGCTGGAGCTGGCAGAAGATATGCAGAGATGTATTGATGAAGACCGGAGCTTTGATATGGATGATGTGATTCGACAGTTCAGAAACAGCTGCCGGGAAAAAAGCGGGGATTCTCCTGCAGGCCGGGGGAATGCGGGCAGTATGGGATGCGGGGAGGATTTTGCCGGCCGTTATGAAAGATGCTGCAGGGAATTTGCGGTTTTTGGAAAGATGGAACTTCTCCGCAGAGAGTGGGGAAAGATCATTGACAATATGTGGGACAGTCTTTACGCACCTGGAGAAGATAATTATGCGAATATCTGCAGGGAATTTGATGCATTCTGTGGAAGCGGCGGACGATACATGCTCAGGCAGCAGGTGGGTGAGCAGCTGATGATGTTTTTTGTCTATACTTATTTCTGCGGTGCTGTTTATGACGGGGAAATCGCCGTAAAAATCAGGTTTGCCGTTTTTTCCACCCGCTGGATTCTGGAACTGTCCATGTACTGGTATCTGGAAAAAGGAGGGAAGCTGTCCATGGATGATGTGATCGAAATGGCATGGCGGTATGCCAGAGAGGTGGAGCATTCCGATGTGAACCTGGAGATTATGGAGGAATGGCTGGGATAAAATTGTAAAAATCGGAATAAAATTCTGTCTGTTTCTATTGCCAGCAGCGTGGCTTATGGGCTATAATCCTACTGATACACAAATGATTGTGCATACAGGAGGAATTATATGAGCCAGAGAACAGATATCCATAAGGTATTGATTATTGGTTCCGGTCCGATTATCATCGGACAGGCGTGTGAATTTGACTATTCCGGTACTCAGGCATGCAAGGCGCTGAGAAAGCTGGGTTATGAGATTGTGTTGGTAAATTCCAATCCGGCTACAATTATGACGGATCCGGAGATAGCCGATGTAACTTATATTGAACCTTTGAATATTGAGCGTTTGGAGCAGATTATTGCCAAAGAGCGCCCCGATGCGGTGCTGCCGAATCTGGGCGGCCAGTCAGGGCTGAATCTGTGTTCGGAACTGGCCCAGAAGGGTATACTTGATAAATATAATGTTCAGGTAATCGGTGTGCAGGTGGATGCCATTGAGCGCGGTGAAGACCGGATTGAGTTCAAACACACCATGGAAAGTCTCGGTATTGAGATGGCAAGAAGTGAGGTTGCCTATTCCGTAGAGGATGCGCTGGCCATTGCGGACAGACTTCATTATCCGGTGGTTCTGCGTCCTGCCTATACCATGGGAGGAGCAGGCGGCGGCCTTGTATATAATCGTGAGGAATTACAGGTTGTCTGTGCCCGCGGCCTGCAGGCAAGTATGGTTGGACAGGTTCTGGTGGAAGAATCCATTCTGGGATGGGAAGAACTGGAACTGGAGGTGGTACGGGATGCGGATAACAATATGATCACCGTCTGCTTCATCGAGAATATTGATCCGCTTGGTATCCATACCGGCGATTCATTCTGTTCCGCACCCATGCTGACGATTTCACCTGAGGTTCAGAAACGTCTGCAGGAAAAATCCTACAAAATCGTGGAATCCATTCAGGTAATTGGCGGGACCAATGTGCAGTGGGCCCATGATCCGGTAACAGACAGAGATATTATCATTGAAATCAATCCCAGAACTTCCCGTTCTTCCGCACTGGCTTCCAAGGCAACAGGATTTCCCATTGCACTGGTTTCAGCCATGCTGGCATCCGGCCTGACACTGAAAGATATCCCCTGCGGTAAATACGGTACACTGGATAAATATGTTCCTGACGGGGATTATGTGGTAATTAAATTTGCCCGCTGGGCATTTGAAAAATTCAAAGGCGTTGAAGATAAACTCGGCACCCAGATGCGTGCGGTGGGTGAAGTCATGAGTATCGGCAAAACATTCAAGGAGGCTTTCCAGAAAGCAATCCGCAGCCTTGAAACCGGTCGTTACGGCCTGGGCCACGCAAAGGATTTTGACCGGAAGTCAAAGGAAGAATTGCTGA
The DNA here is from genome assembly GCA_034086685.1 of Lachnospiraceae bacterium. Lineage (GTDB taxonomy): Bacteria > Bacillota > Clostridia > Lachnospirales > Lachnospiraceae > TWA4. Next base: position 22,655 of record JAXDZY010000066.1, on the reverse strand, counting down.
ATATGCTGATTACTCCTTCCAGCGAGCGTTATTTTATCATGTATGAGGCTCTGCGCAAAGGAGCAACTGCAGATGAAATCTTTGAGATCACCAAAGTAAAGCATTATTTCATTCAGCAGATGAAGGAACTGGTGGAGGAAGAAGAAGCACTGATGGCCGCAAAAGGACAGCTTCCTGCAGATGCTGCGCTGATTTCTGCCAAGAAAAATGGCTTCTCGGACAAATATTTAAGCCAGATTCTGGATATTTCCGAGGATCTGGTGCGTGAACGCAGAATTTCTCTGGGGGTTGAGGAAACCTGGGAAGGCGTTCATGTAAGCGGTACAGAGGACAGTGCGTATTATTATTCCACTTATAATGGAGAGGATAAGAATCCTGTCCGCAGTGATAAGCCCAAGGTAATGATTCTGGGCGGAGGTCCCAACCGGATCGGACAGGGTATCGAATTTGATTACTGCTGTGTACATGCCTCACTGGCACTGAAAAAGCTGGGCTTTGAGACAATTATCGTGAACTGCAACCCGGAGACCGTATCCACCGATTACGATACTTCTGATAAACTGTATTTTGAGCCTCTGACGCTGGAGGATGTGTTAAGTATTTACAAAAAAGAAAAACCGGTGGGAGTGATTGCACAGTTTGGCGGACAGACTCCTCTGAATCTGGCTGCAGATCTGGAGAAGAATGGTGTGAAGATTCTTGGTACGTCTCCTTCTGTCATCGATCTGGCTGAGGACCGTGATCTGTTCCGTGCCATGATGGAGAAGCTGGAGATTCCCATGCCCGAGTCAGGCATGGCTGTTAATGTGGAGGAAGCGCTTCAGATTGCAGAAAAGATCGGTTATCCGGTTATGGTGCGCCCTTCCTATGTGCTGGGCGGCCGGGGCATGGAAGTAGTCTATAATGCAGATAGCATGGTGGAATACATGAATGCGGCGGTTGGTGTAACACCGGATCGTCCCATTCTCATTGACCGGTTTTTGAATCATGCCATGGAGTGTGAGGCAGATGCCATCAGCGATGGTACTCATGCATTTGTACCGGCTGTTATGGAACATATTGAACTGGCCGGTGTTCATTCGGGGGATTCTGCATGCATCATTCCTTCCAGACATATTTCCGAAAAGAATGTAAAGATCATCAAAGAATATACCAGAAAGATTGCGGAAGAGATGCATGTAATGGGTCTCATGAACATGCAGTACGCTATTGAGAATGACCGGGTTTACGTGCTGGAGGCCAATCCCAGAGCGTCCAGGACCGTTCCGCTGGTTTCAAAAGTATGCAATATCCGCATGGTGCCCCTGGCTATTGAGGTTATTACTTCGGAACTGACAGGAAGACAGTCTCCCATACCCGGGCTGAAGGAAAGAACAATTCCTTACTATGGTGTAAAGGAAGCGGTATTCCCCTTCAATATGTTCCAGGAGGTTGATCCTGTTCTGGGGCCTGAGATGAGATCCACCGGTGAGGTACTTGGACTTTCCCATTACTGGGGAGAGGCTTTCTATAAAGCACAGGAAGCAACACAATCCGGGCTGCCTCTGGAAGGAACGGTTCTGATCACAATCAGTGACAGAGACAAAGCAGAAGCACTGGATGTTGCCAGAGATTTTGAAAAAGCGGGATTCCGTATACTGGCATCCAAAGGAACCTGCAAATTCCTGGCTGCCAACGGTGTCAGTGCAGAGCGGGTGAAAAAACTCAGAGAAGGAAGACCCAATATCCTGGATCTGATTACCAATGGGGATATTGATCTGATTATCAATACGCCTATTGGTTCCGATGAGAATGATGATGACAGCTATCTGAGAAAAGCGGCCATCAAGAAAAAGATTCCCTATATGACCACCATGGCAGCAGCAGCGGCTACCATAAGCGGAATCAAATCAGCCAGAAAGCATGGCGGTGAACCGGTGAAATCTCTGCAGGAAATGCACGGTGAGATCCGGTAAAACATGGCATGTATCTGCTGAATTAATTGAATAATTCAGAACAGTTCAGGGAGAGCAGGCAAATGATCCGGCCTGTTCTCCCTGAAATTTTTTAAAAAACTACTTGCATTCATAGTCTGATTATGGTAATATATGACTACATAAATCGTGCGTATCCGCATGGCAATTCGGTAGTCCTATTTTATCTGCACTTTTATACACTCCTGATGGAGCAGTTCCACAATATTGCAATTCCATGATGGAACAATTCAGTCATGAATCCTGACATTATTCAGTATGACCCGGTGCTCCGGCCCGGATTTTGATCAGTTTTTCCGTATTCTGACCGGCCGGATCAGGATATGGAAAGGGAGGTGAGAACAGAACAGTTTATCCGGTATGCAGCTGCTGATAATATATGGTAAAAACCACGGGCGCATGTTTATGTGTGAATCTGTAAACCATAAATCAAAAAAGTAAAGGAATGAAAATCATGAAAAAAACAAAAAGTTTTAAAAGAATGATCTGCATGGCAATGGTTCTGGCTATGGCATTGAGTCTGAATCTGTCTGCCGGTGCCGCATCGGCGGGTTCTGTCCCGGGCGGTAATCTGTCAGGTGCAGGAACACAGTCATATTCTTTACAGGACTGGCTCAGCGGTCTTATCGGAAATCATGGAAGCTCTTCCGGTACAGCCGGCCAGACCTGTGATGTCCCTTCCAATGTTACCGTAGTTTCCAAAATGACCAGTACATCCAGGACTATGGATGTTTCATGGGACAAAGCTGAAGGAGCAAAGAAATACATCGTTCAGATGTCGGTTACCGATGATTTTACCGGTGACGAGCTGAAAGAAAGTACAGTAAAGGATACCCGGATCAGATATTTCACCCGGGGCGTTGGATGTACAAGTTATTATCCCGCTCACAGGACCTATTATTTCAGAGTAAAAGCTGTATCCGGCAGTTATGAAAGTGCATGGAGCGAGGTTGCAGTCAGCTATGGTGATATGCCTTAAAGCTGTCCGTTGCTTTCATCCAGCAGATAGTAGGACATCAGAAGACGGAACCGTACTCTGGAATTATCGGTGTTCAGACCGGTAAGTTCTTTGATCCTGCTGATCCGATACAGAAGAGTGCTTCGGTGAATATCCAGAATTTCGGATGTTTTTGCCAGACTCCGGTCATTTTCCAGATAAGTTCTCAGAGTTTTGTTAAGTTCGGAAGTATGATTGCTGTCATAATTTTTCAGGCTGAAAATCTCCCTGCAGCACAGCATTTCAGCCGGGAACCGGCGAAGTGCATTCTGGAATATAAAATCAGTCTGATAATCGTCAAAGCAGTAGCTCCAGAAGGTGTCCTGTTTCTTTTTCCCTGTTTCCAGTGCGCAGACTGCCTGACGGTAAAGGTAATAAAATTGTGTCAGATCGGAGTTTACAGAGCTGATACCGGCTTTCATCAGGCTTTCCCTCAGCATAACACCGATGCGGTTGCGAAAAGACGGGATAGTAAGCTCACTGAGTGTGCTGTTGACCAGGATGATGATGGACTGCTCGTAGGGAAATGCGCAGGTATGCGGAAAATTTTCGGAGATCCGCGAGCAGAGGTACTGTACGGAATTTGTCCGGATATCCCGTTCTTCCGGAAACAGGCAGGCGCAGAAATATTCATCTCCTGAAGTCCATCCGTACTGCATGAGAATTTCATTGAGTGTTTCGGAATCAATGGCTTCACGTTCAATCAGGCAGATTAGAAAACGTGAAAGGGAAAAAGTATGCTTATGTGCAGCAATTTCTTCAACCTGAAAGGCTTCCAGCAGAATCCCGGAGAAAAAGTCCAGAAGAAAGTAATCGCTGGGGCGGATTTCACGTCCCAGTTCGTTGACGCAGATTCTGCCCAGATATTTTCCGCGGGAACGGAGATTCTGATACAGGATCCGGTAACCGAATGTGTCTGCGGGAAACATGGAGGGTCCCACTGTGGACATACTGTCCAGATAATCCTGATTAACCTTGAAATCATTCAGAATATCAAAGGGCAGTATGTAGCCTCCTTTGATGGGATCATATTCCCAGCACATCTGTCCGGGCATTTCATTGATACTGGAAAGAAGATTGAAATTTTCATCGTGAAGGAAAACGGAATTTTCAAATATGCCGGCAGCATGTGTCAATAATGCATCCAGAGAAGGATGACTGTTCAGTATCTTTCGCAGAGCTTCCTCCCATTTATTGAATTTCAGACAGATCATCTGAATCTGCAGATAGATTTCATGATATGGGCTGCCCTCTTCAAAATACAGGATGTTATTATGTTTCAGAAGCCGGTCAGATGGGGTGCCGATGCAGATGATTCCTTTACCTGTCATATCCTGCGGGAAGATATCAGCCTTTCCAAACAGGAGGAAGTCTTCTGTATATTCGCTGACAGATGAATCCGTATCTGTTTGTCTGCCAGAGGGCTGATAACAGATTACCTGGTACCAGGTGCGGAATGATTCTTCTGAAAGAAGAGAAAGTGTGCAGGAATAGCTGTTCATGTGGTCTTTGATCAGTTCCAGGGGAAGTTTCATGGCAATATACCTCCAGTACTCTGATTGATTCCTATAAAATGCAGGAATCAATCTATAACAATTTATCCAAATTACGGAGTTTACATTTTATTTTTATTCAAATATAATAAATTTACGAAGTGATTTCAAGCAGTTTTATACTAAATTCAGATGAATCGCAGCTCGACTGCAGGGAGGACGGTTCATCAGATTTAATGAATATGCAGGAGGTAGAATATGTTAACAAAGAGACAGAATATGATGGAAACAATTAAAGGCGGCAATCCGGATCGTTTTGTAAAACAGTATGAAGCGCTGGCTTTTGTACTTACTACACCTTATCAGATGCAGTATCCCATGATGCCTGCAAAGCCCGGAGATGATCCCGTTGTCTGCGGATGGGGTTACACCAATGCGTGGCCCGCAGGACAGGCCGGTGCATTTCCTGTACATGATGAAGAGCATATTGTCTGCCCGGATATTACCCGCTGGAGAGAATTTGTAAAAGCTCCTGATATCAGCTATACGGCAGAAGACTGGAAGCAGTGTCTGGAAGATATTTCCAAGATTGACAGAAATGAACAGATGGTAGCCGCTTTTGTGGCTCCCGGACTTTTTGAAATGTGCCATTATCTGTGTGAAATTCAGAATGCTCTGATTAATTTCTATGAAGAGCCGGAAGCAACTCACGAGCTGATCGAATACATTACAGAATGGGAACTGAAATGGGCAGAACAGATCTGTACCTATATGAAACCGGATGTTATTTTCCATCATGATGACTGGGGAACACAGAGATCCACTTTCATGAGTACGGAAATGTTCCGTGAGTTTTATCTGGAGCCTTATAAGAGAATTTACAAATATTACCATGATCATGGTGTAGAACTGGTTATTCACCATAATGACAGCTATTCAGCAACACTGGTACCTACCATGATTGAGATGGGAATTGATGTATGGCAGGGCTGCATGTCTGTTAATGATCTGCCTGCACTGGTAAAACAGTACGGCAAGGATATTACTTTCATGGGCGGCATCGACAATGGCAGAGTGGATAAAGCAGACTGGACACAGGAAATTATCGCAGAAGAGACCGATCAGCTCTGCAGAGACTGCGGTAAGCTGTATTTTATTCCCTGTACTTCACATGGCCTGAATTTCTCCGTATTCCCGGAAGTATATCCGGCAGTTGATAAGGAAATCGACAAGATGTCAGCAGAAATGTTCAGATAATTGAATCAGGGCAGTTCATGCTTTGCAATCATAAGTGGTGTTTATCCGGTGATCCGGATAAGCACCGCTTTTTAAGTGTGTCCGGCGGGCGCACGTTCTATCTGATCAATAGATTTTCGTAGTCGCATAAATAAAAATAAAACAGACATTCAAGCAGGGAGGCGTTATCCGTAATATGGAGCAGATCCTTTGCCTTGCATACATGGTAATTGACCGTGTTGCGGTGAAGATACAGCTCATCCGCTATCTGTCTGATATGACCGCCGTTTTCCAGATAACGCCTGAAAATTTTTCTGGTGGTTTCATCTTCCAGAACAGCCAGTCTGTTCCTGGCATCTTCAAAAACATCCGGATCCTGAATGGCAAAAACTGCGTTGTACAGGCCGATACTGTGGTATTCGCAGGGGAAGGTATTTCTGATTTTTCCGGTGAGAAGAGCTCTGTATGCCTGTATTCCGGCTTTTGACAGCTCTTTTGGATGAGAAATACAGCTGCTGATGCCCGCCTGGAGGGAAGACTCCATGGCAGGCAGTTCAGAACAGTAATAATAATGGATTCCCTCGATCTGTGCGGCCGCGTCATAATAAACGGATAAGTCCTCAAAAGAAGCCAGCAGATATCCGCCGGAAAAGGCTTCTTTATCGGAATCCCGGAGAATGGTGCTTTTTTTGGTCAGTGCGTGAAAGAGAAAATAATCACGCTGTTCCCGGTTCCTTTTTTCGGAAATGATCAGGTTACAGAAATACTGCATAAGATCAGCTATGTGAATTTCCCAGGGCATGGTAAACAGCGGAATTTCATTGGCGCTGCACCAGGAAATCAGGGAAGGCGGAATTACGTCAATATATCTTCCTGTATTGATCAGAATTCCGCTGACCTTGTGGATGGCAATGTCACACACCAGTTTCTGAAGTTCTGTTTCGGGATTTTTCATGCTCATACATGTGGTGATAACCAGATTCCCTTCTCTCAGGAAGGACAGATTGTTGGTGTCTTCCAGAAGATAGAGCCAGCTTACGGTACGGTTCAGGGCAGCTCCTCCTGCCAGCAGGGTAAGTGAATATTCATTCTTTCCGTATTCATAAAATTTTTTTACTGATAATGCCATCCTTTTCCTCCTGCTGGTTTTGGCTGTGAAAGTCCGCTGTCCGGTTTACCGGGACTCAGTACAGTTCCCGGTAAATTTTGTATATCCGGTTTCTGTCAAGAAATACAAAGTTGTTTGCCAGCAGACGCTGCTGGTTGGCAATGACCGAATCGGTGAAGGTATCGATTTCTTCCTCTTTCATGCCGTAAGCACGAAGGGGCTTTTTGGGAAGAAGGTGGCTGAGCAGCCCCTCAAGTTCTTCATAGACTTTGCTGACATCACACCCCAGTATGCCGGCCATAAACTGATTCAGAGCAGCAATTTCTCCATCTGAACGGATCTCCATGTAATTTTTCATGACACCGGTAAAAAGCGCGTAGTTGGATTCGCCGTGAGGTACATGGTAAGTGGCACCCAGGGGGTAGGCCATTGCGTGTACAGCTGCACATCCGGCATTGCTGAAGGCAATTCCGGCGTAGTTGCTGGCTTTCAGAAAATCATTCATCAGAGGTATACGTGCCTGTGGTCCATATTTTTCAATGGTTTTATAGCCTGAAAGAATCATCTCGATGGCCTTGTATCCGAATATTCTGATGGTATCATTTCCTTTAGGGGAAAGAGAAGCTTCCACTGCGTGAACCAGCGCGTCGATGGAACTGGCTGCAAATACGCTGAAGGGAAGATTTTCCAGGAGTTCGGGAATCAGTACCGCATAATCGGCATAAAGCGCATCGGATGCCAGTCCTTTTTTTGTTCCTTTGGCTGTCAATGCCAGAATGGAAATATTGGTCACTTCACTTCCGGTGCCGCAGGTGGTGGGAATAAGTATAAGCTCCTTGTTTTTAACAGGGGCAATTTTTCCGTCATAAAGATCGATAACAGGTGATATCTCCTTTAATGCAAATAACTTTGCAATGTCGAGAACTGTTCCGCCTCCTGCGGCAATGATTCTGCTGTGCTGTCCCATAATATCAGCGTACATGGCTTCCACCATTTCATCGGTGGGTTCTCCGCTGCCGTATTTTTCCTGAAAAATCACATCGCAGTCCGGATCAAGTCCCTGAAAATAGCGGGTATATAAAAATTCATTTGTTATAATGATATCCCCTCTGCCGGGCTGAAATTGTGCTGTAAATTCTTCCACAGATGAAAAACTGCAGATGCAGGGCTTTAACATAAGTTCAATCATATCAGTCTCCCTTCAGTGCAGACAGTTCGCTGATGGATTCTTCCATAATGTCAAGGCCGGCTTCAAGCTGGGCATCTGTTATTACAAGCGGAGCCAGGAAGCGGATGACATTGCCGTAAATTCCGGCACTTTCCACCAGAAGGCCTTTGTGTGCGCATTTCTGTACCAGTGCTTTGACAAATGCTGCATCGGGTTCTCTGGTTTCTTTGCTTTTAACAAATTCCAGTCCGATCATGGAGCCCAGGCCGCGGACATCACCGATACATTCATATTTTTTCTTCATGGATTCATAGCGGGCTGTCACTTTGCGGCCGATTTCCAGAGAACGGTCTGCAAGGTGATGTGTCTCCATGAATTCGATGGCCTTCAGGCAGGCTGCGCAGGACATGGCATTGCCTCCGTAGGTGCCCCCGATGGTACCTGCGGGAACCGCATCCATGATTTCAGCGCGGGTTACCACTGCTGACAGCGGCAGGCCGGCTGCAATCGACTTGGCTGTTGCGAGAATATCCGGGCATACACCGGCTTCCTTCCAGTATTCTGTGGCAAACATTCTGCCTGTACGGCAGAAGCCGGACTGAACCTCGTCTGCCACAAGCAGGATGCCGTTTTCATCGCAGATTTTTCTGACTGCTTTTACCCATTCGATGGGAGCGGGGATGAAGCCTCCTTCCCCCTGCAGGGGCTCAACAACGATTGCTGCGATGGTGTTGGCCGGTGCACATTCTTCAAAAACGTCTTTGATGGATGAAATGTAATAATCGATGGCTGCGTCATCCGGCATCCCCGCGGGTTTACGGTAAAGATACGGGAATCTGGCACGGTATACGCCGTGGGATAAAGGACCCATATCAATTGCATAGGCTTTTTTGGAGGTCATGGTCATGGTCAGCTCCGTTCTGCCGTGGAAGGCGCCTGAAAATACGATGATATTGGGGCGTTTTGTATATCCGCGTGCGATTTTTACTGCGTTTTCATCGGCCTCTGCACCGGAATTTGTGAGGAAGGTGCGTCTTTCATCTCCTTTTACAGGAGCAATTTCATTCAGCTTTTCGGCCACGGCAACGTAACCTTCGTGTGTAACGATATTGAACATTCCGTGGAAATATTTATCTGCCTGCTCTTTTACTGCTTCAATGATCTCCGGCTGGCTGTAGCCCACATTCAAAACTCCCACTCCTCCGATCCAGTCCAGGAAATAATTCCCGTCCAGATCTTCGATCATTGCGCCTTCACCTCTTGCAATGGCAACGGGATAGACACATCCCACTGCCTGAGCAGTTGCTTTTTTTCTTCTTTCAATCAGTCCGGCTGATTTGGGGCCGGGTACGGTATCTGTAATGATTTTTGGTAATGCTTCTCTTAACATATTGATTTCCTCCGATTACTGTCTGATGGTCGGGCAAACAGCTTTTCGGGACGTCCCGGAATCACTGTTTTTCCGATTCATCTGTCCAGTAGTGATGATATCATATAATCGTCAAATCAAATATGTGCCGGAGCATAAATAAATAATAATATATTTGTGCCGTATTTGTCTAGAGCGGAGTTCTTAAAACATCCCACCGGGAGGAAGCATTCATTTTTTTGAAAAGATTCTGGAGATGTTTCTGCACGGTGTGTTCTGTGATATGAAGCTTTGCAGCCATCTCATCGATGTTGTAATACCGGTAAATAAGCGCCAGAAGCTCTGTCTCTCTGCCGGTCAGGGAATACCGGAGCTTCATTTTTTTAATGTCCTCCTCCGTCACAGTACGATAAGTCTCTTTTTCCTGCAGAATGCGGTGAATCAGCAGATTCAGATGCAAACCGCAGGAGCGCAGGTAAAACATGTCTTCATCCAGGAAGACACCATCAATCCTGGTGCGGAAAAGTGTCAGAACTCCGAGAATCTGCCCTTCATATGTAACACTGTACTGAAGCGTATCATAGATATTGTACTGGGAATAGCAGTGTTTGTAGATATAGGAGTTGAGCCTTTTCTCATCACTGATGAGATCACTTTCCCTGACCAGCTTGGATTCTTTGCTGTGTACAAGCCATAGAAGATTATCTTTGTCCGAATGTTTGATATATTCATTTTCTGCATCTACAAAATAATCAGGAAAACATATGGGAGCATTGAAATAGACCTTGGCGGTTTCTTCATCGATATTGTAAAAAAGAATGCTTGCATAGCTGAAAGGAATCAGCATCTTCAGTTTTGGAAAAAAACGGCTTTTCAGATCCTCAAATTCGCTGCATTTGTTCAGACTGTATATGATCTCGTTATAGATCAGAAATTTATTTTTATCTACCATGTCGTTATCCTCCTGCTCTGTTTCCGGTATCCGTCAATCGATGACTGATATCAGAAACAGATGTTCTTTTGTAAAAATAATTCATAACTGTAATAAATATATCGTAAAAAATACTTATTTTCAAGTATCAATGATATTTATCAAGTATAAAATTCCTGTTATTAATAATTTAAAAGAAGTGGTTTATATGCTAATATAACCGCAGATAACATGCAACGGGGCATACGGATACCAGAAGTCCGCATGCCCTTTTATTATCTTGCGGGCGGAGTCCGTAACGTATGGAAAGTTCTGCATACCATTGTTCGGATTCATCAGGATTCACCGTCAGATAATCCGGGAACAGGAGGTTTTATGGAAGTAAAAAAGCTTTTTATTGATGGCAAATGGACAGAAGGAAGTACAGGCAAAACGTTTAAAAGCATCAACCCGGCAAATGGAGAAGTTCTTGCAAAGATTGCAGAAGCATCCATCGAAGATGTGAGAAAAGCGGTGGCTGCAGCAAAGAAGTCATTTTATAAGACAAGAGAATGGAGAGATATGGATTCCCAGACAAGGGGAGATATGCTCCTGAAAATTGCGGATGCGATCGATGCCAACAGAGATGAATTCGCAAGGCTGGACTGTCTGGATCACGGAAAACCGCTGAGAGAAGCGCAGGCCGATGTGGATGATGCAATCCACAATTTCAGATACTATGCCGGTCTGATCAAAGCACCCCACGGTGGTGTTTATGAAGTAAATGAAGGCTTCGGCAAAATGCACAGCTATACCATTCACGAGCCGGTGGGTGTATGTGCACTGATCACCCCCTGGAATTACCCGCTTCTCATGGGCGTATGGAAGCTGGCACCTGCGCTGGCTGCCGGCAACAGTGTTATTTTCAAACCGGCAAGCAATTGCGTACTGTCAAGCATTCGTCTGTTTGAAATATTTGAAGAGGTCGGAATGCCTGCAGGAAGCTGCAACCTGATTCTCGGTCCCGGCGGAACAATCGGAAATGAGCTGGCTGAAAATACCGACATTGACATGATTACATTCACCGGTTCCACCGAGGTGGGACAGTCTATTATGAGAGCGGCAGCATCAAACGTAAAGAAAATCGGTCTGGAACTGGGCGGCAAATCTCCCAATGTAATTTTTGCCGATGCGGATCTGGAGGGAGCTGTTGAGTGGGCGATGATCGGTATCTTCCTGAATCAGGGAGAAATCTGCTCTGCCGGCTCCAGAATTATTATTGAGGAATCAATTAAAGACCGGTTTGTAAAGCGCCTGGCGGAACGGGCCAATGCAATTACCATCGGCAATCCGATGGAAAATCCGGATATGGGACCTCTTGTTTCTGAAAGCCACATGAAAAAGGTACTTCAGTATATCGACTCCGGAATCAGGGAGGGAGCCGAACTGGTATGCGGCGGTGAAAGATATACAGAAGGGGAATGTGCAAAAGGTTATTATGTAAGACCCACTGTATTTGATAACTGCACAGATGATATGACCATTGTCAAAGAAGAAATATTCGGACCTGTGGTGACGGTTCAGACATTTAAAACGGAAGAGGAAGCAATCGAGATGGCCAATAATACGCCCTACGGCCTTGCCGGAGCCGTATTTACGGCCGACGGTTCCAGGGCATTAAGGGTAATCAGGGAAATACGTGCCGGTATCACATGGATCAACTGCTATAATCCCTGCTTCAACGAAGCACCCTGGGGAGGCTATAAAATGAGCGGTATCGGACGTGAACTGGGAGTTCACGGCCTGGAAGAATATCAGGAAATCAAACAGATCAATATCAATCTGAATCCGGGCATTGTTGGCTGGTATGAGCACTGAAAAACAAGAAACAAATAAACAGAACATATGAATAAGCAGCTGAAAAACAGTCGCTGGAATATGAAAGGAGTACATAAATGACAGCTTCAAAAGAACAGGTAATTAAAGATTTGGACAGAGTAGTAAGACTCATCAAAACGGACAGTAAGGATATCAGTCCGGAGGAAAAGAAACAGATGGTTGCGGATACGCTGGATCAGTTTGACAATTATGTCAGCCCCGGCTGGTTAAAATACCGTAAATCCGTATCTTCTGATTCTGAAAGCGGTGCTGTTCTGGAATGGGAAGATGAAGGCGCTTACTGCTATGGATTAAACGGAGAAAAATTTATCGACTGTCTGGGAGGTTTCGGTATCTATACCTGTGGACACAGAAATCCGGAAATTCTTGAGGTTGTAAAAGCACAGCTTGATCATCAGGCACTTCATTCTCAGGAGCTTCTTGATCCTCTCCGCGGATATCTTGCAAAAGCCCTGGCAGACATCACACCCGGTGACCTGCAGTACTGTTTCTTTACTAACGGTGGTGCAGAGGCTGTTGAGATGGCACTGAAACTGGCGCGTATCGCAACAGGCGGACGCTGGTATATCTCCACAGTCGGAGCATTCCACGGCAAATCAATGGGTGCAATTTCCATGGGCGGCAAGGGAACCTACCGTGTGCCCTACACTCCTATGGTTCAGCAGGTTCAGCACGTGGAATACGGCAATGCGGAGGATATCCGCAAGGCAATCAGAAACCTTCATACAGTAGGTGAAAAAGTTGCCGCAGTTATCCTGGAGCCGATTCAGGGTGAAGCCGGTGTTATCATCCCGCCGGAAGGATATCTAAAGGAAGTTCGTGAAATCTGTGATGAATACGGTGTGGCACTGATTTTCGATGAGATTCAGACCGGTATGGGACGGACAGGTACCATGTGGAGATGTGAGGCAGAAGGTGTAACTCCTGATATTCTGACTTACGGCAAGGCATTCGGCGGCGGCATCATGCCGATTACAGGTATTATCTGCAAACCTGAAATGTGGACTCAGCAGCTGATCGATAATCCCTGGCTGCTTGGTTCTCCCACCTTCGGCGGAAATCCGCTTGCATGCTCTGCAGCAATTGCTACAATTAAGTATATGCTGGAAAATGATATTCCCGGTGTATGTGCGAAGAAGGGTGAGATATTAAAGGCAGGACTGGAAAAGGTTGCTGAAAAATATCCTCAGGTTATTCAGGAGGTTCGCGGTACAGGTCTGATGCTGGCAATTGAATTCCATACCTGCGATATCGGCTATGAAACCTCCAAAGGCTTATTTGCCAGAAAGGTTATGACAGCAGGAACTCTGGTAAATGCCAAAACGATCCGTTTTGAACCTACGGCAGTTATTTCCGAACAGGATATCAGTGATGTAATTGAGAGACTGGATGAAGCCTGCGCGGACACCGTAAAAAATATGAATCTGTAAAATAATCTTATGCAATAAAATAATCTCATGCAAAGGGGCATGCGTATCCGCAGGATACGTGTGCCTTTTTTGTTGAAAATATAAAAATCACCTGAACAACAGGTGCAGAGATTGGAGGATGGATATGTCAAATGGACTCATAGCAGTAATTATTATCTGTATTGTTATCACAGGTGCAATCGTAACAAAACGCTGTACGGAATTTCTGTTCTTAGGATCTATACTGGGAGCTGTTGTTTTGTTCGGAGTGGACATGCCCATGGAATATGTGGGAATTCTTGAGGAAGTAGTCGGAGATCCTGATAATGTGTGGCTCTGGCTTGTATGCGGTCTGTTCGGAAGTCTGATCATGCTGCTTCAGGCTGCAAAAGGGACCTTTGGATTTCAGAGAATCATTGAAAAAATCTGTACAAATGAACGAAAAACCATGATAGCTTCATTTATTCTGGGCCTTCTCATATTTGTAGATGATTATCTTAACGTTCTGACTGTAGGCGTATGTATGAAAGGGTTATATGACAAACGGAAGGTTCCGAGAGAATCACTGGCGTTTGTTCTTGATTCCACAGGTGCGCCTGTATGCGTTCTGCTTCCGTTTTCTACGTGGGCAGTTTTTTATGCAAATCTGTTTTATTCGGAAAGTGCGGTTTCGGGGAGTTTTTCATCAGGGATCAGCGCATATACGCATGCGATTCCGTTCTGCTTTTACCCGTTTATTGCACTTATCATTGTCTTTCTGTTCTGTATGGGCTGGTTCCCGAAGCTGGGCGCAATGAAAAAGGCGTATCAGCGTGTGGAAGAAACGGGTATGCTGTATTCCAGTGCCAGTAAAAAATATAATATGAACGAAGGAGAATACACAGGGGACGGAAAAGTATCGGATTTCCTTATTCCAATTTTACTGCTGATCGCGGTGGGAATGATTTCCGGTGAGATTCTTCTGGGTGTTCTTGTTGCGATTGTTGCGTGTCTGATTCTGTATGTTCCCAGAAAACTGATGAATATGGAAGAATTCCTGAATCATATGATTGAGGGATTTGGTTCCATGCTTTCCATCTTTTTCATGCTTGTGGGAGCTTTTTCACTGGCAAATGTCTGCGGTCAGCTTGGTCTGACAGAATATCTGATTAATCTGGCAAAGCCACTGCTGTCAGCGGCGATGTTTCCCATGCTTACATTCCTGCTTCTGGCCCTGCTTGCTTTTGTAACCGGATCAAACTGGGGTATGAGTGCAGTAGTAATACCGATCATGATCCCCATGTGTGAAGCACTGGGAGCCAATCTGATTCTTACCATGGCAGCAATCATTTCAGGAGGCGCTTTCGGAAGTCATGCATGTTTTTATACGGATGCAACGATTCTGTCCTCAAACAGTGCCGGAATCGATAATATGGAACACGCATTATCCCAGTGGCCCTACGTATTTATTGCGGCGGCATTATCTTCTGTGCTGTTTCTGATCTGCGGAATCATTTTATAACTGCCTGTAGCCGGACATGCAAAAAACATGTACAATAGAGAAAGGTATTGAGCAGATACCGGGGGACGGAACAGATTCCGGACCGATATCATATAGTAAGGGAGGCTCCTGATATGAGTCAAAGCAAATATGTTGTAACAATCACAAGACAATTCGGAAGCATGGGACGCCCGATTGCAAGAAGAATGGCCGAGATACTGGGGATCGAGTATTATGACCGGGATCTGGTTGATCAGGCGGCAAAAAAGCTGAATCTTCCTGTTTCCGTAATCGATGAGGAAGAAGAAAAAGCGAATAATCAGACCAGAAATCCATTTTTCAGGATGACAAATCCCATGGGAAGCGGAACGACTGCCACACAGGACAAAATCTTTGAAGCACAGCAGAATATTATCCGTTTTCTGGCTGAAAAAGAAACCTGTATCATTGTAGGAAGATGTGCGGATTTTGCATTAAGTGATATGGAAAATGCGATTCATATTTACATCTACGCATCTTATGAGGCCAGACTGGAGCATTGCATCAAGGATCTGGGGATGGAGGAAACAGAGGCCAGAAGGATGATTTCCGTCGTCGATAAGGCAAGAGAATCCTACCATATGAATTTTACAAATTATATGCCGGATGATAAAAACCACAAAGATATCCTGATCGACAGCAGCTTGCTGGGAGTGGAAGGGACCGCCGAATATCTGGTGGAACTGGTCAGAAAAAAATTCGGAGAGAAAAAATAGACACAGAATATGATATCCGCAGGATAGCCATTCTTCAACCGGCTGAGGCCATTAAGCTGAACAGGTACAGAAATTTACTGACTTGTTCAGCTTTTTTGTTTTTTACATATTTATAACATAAACCTCTCTTTGATTTCACATTCATGCATTATTATTTTTTATACTATGGGAAAGGAGCTATTCAGATGAAAAAAACAGAAATGAAAACGGAAAAAGTAACAAATATTCCATATATGATGAACAGAGAATTGTCATGGCTGAAGTTTAATGAGAGGGTATTGAATGAAGCGGGTAATCCCGGAGTGCCTTTGGCAGAACGTTTGACATTCGCCTCTATTTATCAGTCAAATCTGGATGAATTTTACAGGGTAAGAGTTGGTACGCTTATGGATCAGATGGAGTCGTCCGAGGTGGTGCGCGAAAATAAGACTAATATGACCAGTGAAGAGCAGGTAAAGGCAATCTTAAAAGCCACCAGAGAACTGGATAAGAAAAAGGCTGTGATTTATGAACAGCTGATGGGAGAACTGGAGCCAAAGGGAGTTCGTCTGATTAATTTCAATAAATTATCTGCCGAAGAGGGAAACCTTCTGGAAGCATATTTTGATCATGAGATTGCTCCGTATCTGTCCGCCAATATTGTCAGCAAACAGCAGCCATTCCCTTTTTTAAAAAATAAGGATATCTATGCGGTGGCACTGCTTGAAACAAAAGGCGGAAAGACAAAAACAGCTATTATTCCCTGCAGTAATAATGTTTTTAAACGTCTGATTGACATTCCGACCAGAAAAGGAACTTTTATGCTTTCGGAGGAGCTGATTCTTCATTTTCTCCCCAAGATGTTTAAAAATTATGAAGTAAAAGAAAAGTCATTGATCCGCATTACGAGAAATGCCGACATTGATACAGAGACGATTTATGATGAAGATCTGGATTACAGGGAGGCAATGGAAAATCTGATCAAGCAGAGAAAGCGAATGAATCCGGTAAGGATGGAGCTTTCCAGAGAATTGGATGGAAAAATGATCAGTTCCCTGTGTAAAGATATTCATGTAGGAAAAGAGCATGTATTTATGTCCAAGGTTCCGCTGGATATGACTTTTGTGTTTGCTGTTCAAAGCTATCTGAAAACTACGAATCAGGAAGAACTCTTTTATCAGAGAAGATCTCCGAGAATGACACCCGCGTTAGATGGCAGAAAACATCTGATTCCTCAGATTATGGAAAAAGATGTGCTGTTGTCGTATCCATTTGAAAGTATTAAGCCATTTATCAATTTGCTTTATGAAGCTGCAAGGGATGACAGTGTAGTATCTATAAAGATGACACTGTACCGGCTGGCAAATAAAAGCCAGATAGTGGATGCACTGGTGGAAGCTGCTGAAAATGGAAAAGAAGTGGTTGTTCTGGTGGAACTGCGGGCAAGATTTGATGAAGAAAGCAACATTTTGTATTCCAGAGTACTGGAAGAGTCCGGATGCAGGGTGATTTATGGATTGAACGGATTTAAAGTACACTCCAAGCTCTGCCTGATCTCCAGAAAAACAGAAGATGGGGTATCTTACATCACACAGATCGGAACCGGTAATTATAATGAGAAAACCTCTGCCCTGTACACGGATTTGTCATTGATTACAGCAAATCAGGAGATTGGAAAAGAAGCAGCTGAAGTTTTTGCAGCATTGTTGAGGGGAGAAACTGTGGAAGAAACAAGCCTTCTGCTGGTAGCTCCAAAATGCTTACAGAATAAGGTGCTGGATATGATCGACGAAGAAATTGCTCATGTGAAAAACGGTGAAGAAGGTTATGTTGGTATAAAAATTAATTCTCTGACAGATAAGGTGATTATAAACAAGCTGATAGAAGCATCTCAGGCCGGTGTAAAGATTGAAATGATAGTCAGAGGAATCTGTTGTCTTATTCCGGGGGTAAAAGGCTATACTGAGAATATCAAAGTAGTGAGCATTGTAGGACGTTTTCTGGAGCATTCCAGAATTTATCGCTTCGGGACAAAGGAACGGGAAAAGGTATATATTGCTTCTGCCGATTTTATGACGCGAAATACTGTTCGCCGGGTAGAGGTTGCTGCTCCGGTATTGGATAAGGAGCTGAGAGAACGCCTTGACCGGATGTTTGAAACTATGATGAATGACGATGAAAAAGGAAAGTGTCTGACAGAAAAAGGAATCTATGCAGATCGAAATCTGAACGATGTGAAGTTGAATTCTCAGGAGATGTTTTATGAAATGGCATACAGCAATGCGGAAAAACAGTAAAGAAAACAGGTGAAACTCAGACATGCACAGGATGCTTCTGTACTTTATCACTTGAAGAAGGCGGGAAAAAGGTAAAAACTTGTAATTGAAAGAATTCTATTTATCCGGTATAATGAGTATGCTACACAAGCGAAAACGTTCATATTACACAAAGAAAGGAATGTTATTTATGAAAAATATTCTCACCGTAATTCTTATTGCGTCAATGCTCGTTTTCGGCTTTACAGCCTGCAGCAAAAATACCCAGTCTGGAAACACCGACAGCCAGAACAGTACTCCGGCAGAGACTCAAAGTACGGCACCTTCCGGGACTCCCGAAGAAATCATTGAATCCATCTATGCAGAAAAATCTGTGGATCTCCGACTAATGACTACCGCAATTGATCTGAAATCTTCTGACTCTGTTCTGTATAACCTCGGCCTTGAGGATGCATCTTCCATCAAAGAAGCTGCTGTTTCCGAACCAATGATGAGTTCTCAGGCATACTCTCTTGTAATTGCAAGAGTGAATGATGCAGCAGATGCCGGGGAGACAGCCCAGGCAATGTTTGATGGAATCGATCAGAGAAAATGGATCTGTGTTGAAGCAGACTGCCTGAAAGTCATGACCCGGGGGGATCTGGTACTTCTCTTTATGGTGGACAGCAGTTTTTCCGACACTGTGACCACAGATGAAATCGAAACTGCTTTCACTGCTGTCTGCGGAGGAGAGCCCGATCTGGTTCTTGAGAAATAATATGCTGTTTTCAAGTGTTCCTTTTCTTTTTTACTTTCTCCCGGCTGTCATGATCTGCTATTTCATGTCACCGAACAAGCTTAAAAATGCGGTTCTTCTTTTTTTTAGCCTCATTTTCTATGCATGGGGCGAGCCCCGGTATATATTTCTGCTGATTTTTTTCATCCTGACAGGCTATTTTTCAGGTTTGCTCGTGGAAAAATATCGGGGCAGGAAAACTGCCCTGTTTCTTCTGCTTGGATTTTCTGCAATCAATCTGGGATTTCTGGGCTACTTTAAATATGCAGATTTCTTTATCTCCAATTTCAATGCCCTGACACATTCCTCCACTGCTCTTTTGAAAATCGCTTTACCCATAGGAATCAGTTTCTATACTTTTCAGATAATCAGCTATACTGCAGATGTTTATATGGGTAGAGTCAAAGCGCAGAAAAATATTATCAATTTCGGCACCTATGCTGCTCTTTTTCCTCAGCTCATAGCTGGACCTGTTATCCGCTATACCGACATCAGCACTGCTCTTACAAACCGGAAACACAGCATTGAATCGGCAGCTTACGGAGTAAGTCGTTTCACTGTGGGACTTGGCAAGAAAGTTTTGATTTCTAATACTTTTGGAGAACTTTGTGCCATTTTCCGTGCATCCGGCGAAAAATCCATCCTTTTTTACTGGATTTACGCACTCGGTTTCACTCTCCAGATCTACTTTGATTTTTCAGGCTACTCTGATATGGCCATCGGACTTGGCCGTATTTTTGGTTTTCATTTTCCTGAAAACTTTGATTATCCGTACATTTCAAAAAGTATCACGGAATTCTGGAGAAGATGGCATATTTCTCTGGGTTCCTGGTTCCGTGACTATGTATATATTCCTCTCGGTGGAAACCGGGTTCCCAAAATTCGCTGGTTTTTCAATATATTTCTGGTGTGGATACTGACAGGATTCTGGCACGGAGCAGACTGGCAGTTCATCGCCTGGGGCCTTATGTACGCAGTACTGCTCATTTTCGAAAAGCTGTTTTTCAGAAAAGTTCTGGAACATCTGCCTGCTTTCGCAGGGCATGTTTATGTGATGATCTTTGTCATTATCGGCTTTGTACTTTTCAATGCAGCCGACATCCGTGTGGCATTTTCTGATCTGAGTGCCATGTTCGGTCTGGACGATCTGCCTTTTGTTACAGCAGAAACGCTCTATTATATGAAAAGTTACGCTATAACTTTCCTCCTGGGAATCCTGGGCGCTACCCCGCTGTTTCCTATTCTTTCCGCAAAACTCAAAAACGGCAGAACAGAAAAAGTATTTGATTTAATTCAGCCCGTATGGCTCTGTACCATTATTATTCTGGTAACAGCTTATCTTGTGGATGGTTCTTTTAATCCATTTCTCTATTTTCGATTCTGAAGGAGGTGATTTGTCTGAAAAACAGCAATTTAAAC
The DNA here is from genome assembly GCA_034086685.1 of Lachnospiraceae bacterium. Classification (GTDB taxonomy): domain Bacteria; phylum Bacillota; class Clostridia; order Lachnospirales; family Lachnospiraceae; genus TWA4. Next base: position 2,409 of record JAXDZY010000066.1, on the reverse strand, counting down.
AGCAGCAGCTCAAATGCCAGCAGAAACGGCAGTATCTGTACACTTGCATCTGTAACTGCTTTGATATTTATGATTTCGGCCTTTTGTCTTCTCGCACCGAAAAATGATTACTCCGAAAGCGAGCGCCGGAAACTTGCAGAATTTCCGGAAATTTCAGAAGAATCGCTCCTGAGCGGAAAGTTTATGGAAGAATTTGAGGACTATTCTATGGATCAGTTCCCTTTTCGCGACAGTTTCCGCAGAATAAAAGCCATTGCCCGGTATGATTTTTTACGACTCAGAGACAATAACGGAATCTACATTGAAAATGGCTTTGCCGCCGGAATCATCCATCCGCTTAACGAATCTTCAGTTCTCCATGCCGCTGCAAAATTTACAGAAATTCATGACATCTGGCTTGAGGATGCCAACCGGATTATTGTCTCCATTATACCGGACAAAGGATTTTTTCTCAGCAAAGCCAACGGTTATCCATCGATGGATTATAAACGGCTTGAACAACTGCTGACGGAAAATATGCCTTTTGCGCAATACTGTAATATTATGGATACTCTTTCAATAAATAATTATTACAAAACCGATACGCACTGGATTCAGGAATCTATTTTTCCCACAGCGGAATATATCGCTTCTGCTCTGGACTCTGATCCGGTTTCGGAATATACTGTCCATGAAACTGAAGTGGATTTTTACGGAGTTTATTACGGTCAGTCAGCTCTTCCTCTTTTACCGGACAAAATACGGTATATCACAAGTGATGCTATATCAGCGGCTGTGGTATATAATGATGAAACAGGCTCAACCGGTGGGGTCTATGATCCGGAAAAACTCCACAGCAAAGATCCCTATGAGTTTTTTCTCTCCGGAGCTTCTGCTGTTCTGACAATCGAAAATCCTTTATCGGAAAATGACAGAAAACTTGTCATGTTCCGGGATTCATTTGGCTCTTCCATAGCCCCCTTTTTTATTGATGGATATTCACAAATCACGCTTGTGGATACCCGGTATATCTCCCCTTCTCTCCTGGGTGATTATGTGGACTTTACAGATTGCGATGTGCTTTTCCTTTACAGTACCCTGGTCCTCAATGAAAGTCAGTCTCTGAAATAAATATCATCACAGACTGTCAGAATGCTCCTGATAAAAATACAGCTATTGAAAAACTCATGAAGAAAACCGATGCACCGGAATGTCTGGGTTATATAGCCAATTTCCGTTTTCCCAGATAAAATCAAACTCATTACAGTACACTTCGAAATACGGATCTGAATCGGTTAGAATGCTTTTTGCGAGTTTTTTCCATTCCTGCATGACGACAATTGGTTCCGGATAGCTTCCATATCCAGTACTAAGAAACTTTGTGTCACATACTGTCTGGATGGCATCAGGACTGTTGATCAGAATACGCAGCTGTATCTGATGATCAAGCATTGATTGAAGCAATGCATCCCTTCCATTCGGTTTATAATCCATATACCAGTCGAAACCAGAATGGAACATCATGGACACACTTGAAATATCATTGATATTTTGAGCTTTCATGAAATCAAAAATATCCGTCACTATATTGAGGAAATGAAGATACAATCGATTGTTTTCTTCATCGTCGCTATGTTTTAAGTGAAACAGATCATTTGATGCAGCAGAGATTAGCAATACTGCAAGGTTTTGGAAAATATCATCATTAAATTCTTGGATCACCGCATTGGCAATAGAATACTTTTTCTGGAAAGCTGAGATTTTATCCGGAAGCTTATCATAGTAAATTCTGCTTTCTCCAAACATACAATTGAAATGATCCGTGTAATATGCAACTCCACTCAAACAAATCTGATTGGCCTCTTTTCTTCGCAGCCCATTATTGACAAGATTGCTCGCTACACTGGGAACTATGGAAGGTGCAATTTTCTCCCCCAGCATCTCCTGAAGCCTTTCGATGTCATTATTTGCCTTGAAATCTGTTTTGAAAGTTGAATGGAATTCTCTGAATCCGCTGACGTTTATGTTAACATAGATTTAACCCAAAAATGTTTTTGGGGCTTCCCTGGAAAAGCAGGATCTGGAAACAGTAATACAAGACGGGTCCTGCTTAATTGAATGAAATAACATATTTGCAGCAGATTGAAAAAGCCCGGGAAAATGTAATAAAGACCAAGGATGCGTATGATCAGGCAGTCAGCTCTTTACAAAAACTTCTGCCAAAACGAGTAAACACCAAATCAACAGAAAACGCTGTTTTGTGCAATATTAACAAAACAGCGTTTTTTAGGCGGTGCGCCTAGCGGCGCACGTTTCCAACGGGTGCAAGTCCCGAATCCGCCCGGTAGTGGGAAGGATATAGTCGAAGGCAAGGGTGTCCATCGTGAGGTGGAATCTGAAGGAAGCTGGATGTGGGGAACATACTAACCC
>JAXDZY010000062.1:0-24659 GCA_034086685.1 Lachnospiraceae bacterium | reverse complement strand
GTCTACCAATCAGGTTCTTTTCGTTGTATAATGAGTTTGTCGTACAGGGTCACTTTCCTTTGTAATAGTTGTAGCAAGCTTATTATACATCAGAAAGTCCCTGTACGATATTTTTTATTCAAAAAGTTGTAAAGTGGTGTAAACATAAATTTCCGGTAATTTTTATTTAATAGAAATTTAAAAGAAATAAACCTCCATCTGTGCTAATATAAGAATGATATTTACAGGTAACTGTTCAGCAGAGCAGGGTTCAGGATAAAGACCACGAATGTCTGCTGACTGTTGCGTTTAGACTGAGAAAGGTGTCGGCATAAAGGTATTTTAACATGAAGAAAAAAGAACGAAAGAACAGGAAACTCCCCTGGATTATTGCAGGTGTTGTGCTTTTGATTATTGTGGCCGCCTATGTGGGTGCTGCCATGCATTTTCAGAATTGTTTTCTTCCCAATACCACGGTGAATGGCGTGGATGCTTCAGGAAGAACATGGTCTGAAGTGGAAGATGAACTGGTTTCCGTTATGGACACCTATGTTTTGAATATTACCGGTCGTAATGATATTCAGGATGCGATTGAGTCCGGCGATATTGATATGAAGATGGATTTCGGAAGCAGCGTGAAGGATGCACAGGAAGAACAGAATGAGTGGACATGGCCGGTTTCCTTATTCAGAAAGTGCAGTGTGGAACTGGATTCTCTGATTTCCTATGATGAGAAGAAGCTTTCTGAGAAGATCAGCTCCATGAACTGTATGGACAAGAAGAAAGCACTGGCACCGGAAGATGCTCATATTTCAGATTACCAGAAGGACAAAGGGTTTACAATTATCCCCGAGGAAGAGAACAATAAGCTGGATGAGAAGATTTTCCGGAATATGGTGACTGAGGCACTGACTTCCATGAGTATGGAGATTACCTGTGATATGCTGGAAGAAAAAGACGCGTATCTCCATCCTTCAGTATACAGGGATGATAAGACGCTGACTTCTCTGGTTGATCAGATGAACAGACTGACCAAAGTAACTCTGACCTATAAATTCGGCAGTGAGACAGAGACGGTGACCGGAGATATGATTGCAGAGTGGCTGGCGGTTGATGAGGACAGCAACGTGGCTGTGGATTCTGAGAAGGCAAGGGAATATGTTAATTCTCTGGCGCGTAAGTATGATACATTCAATACGGCGGGGTCCAGACAGTTCAGGACGAGCTATGGTCAGACGATTACGGTTACCGGCGGTGATTACGGATGGTGGATGAATCGTCCCGATACTACGGAAGAACTGATAGAGGCTATTGAAGCCGGTGAGGATAAAGAGATGACTCCTGTTTACTATCAGACGGCTGCAAGCTATTCAGATAATGATTACGGCGATACATATGTGGAGATTAATATGACTGCACAGCATCTTTTCCTCTATAAAGATGGACAGAAGATACTGGAGACGGATTTTGTCAGTGGTGCGCCTTTCCATACGGAGACTCCCAATGGCGTTTACGGTATCACCTATAAAGAACGTGCTCATACCATGACGGGTGAGGATTACAGAGTGGAAACTTCCTACTGGATGCCGTTCAACGGCAATATCGGTATGCATGACGCAACCTGGAGGACAAAGTTCGGCGGCAGTCTGTATAAAACCAATGGTTCCCATGGGTGCATCAATCTCCCTTATTATGCCACAAGAACAATTTATCAGACTGTGGATAAAGGTACTCCTGTCATCTGTTACAGACTTCCCGGTACAGAAAGCAGCTCAATTACGACTCATTCGGATCAGGAGATTGCTACGATCGGTATTGAGGCAATTGAGCGTATCGGAACCGTATCGGGTGATAACTATGCTTCTGCCAGGAAAAAGATTGAGTGGGCCAGACAGGTTTATACAGATCTGAGTGCCGGCCAGAGAAAATATGTGACGAATTATCAGACTCTTGTTGATGCGGAAAAGAAATTAAAATCCCTGCAGTAGACAGGACAGTCATTGATGAATCTCGGAGCGGTTGTACGGATGAATTCCAGCAGCGGCTCCGTTTTCAATATATGGGTTTCATGGGATGAAGCCTGTCTGCTCAGTTCGGAATAGCGCAGGATATCTCTGCGGATATCTTCAATGCGGCTGTAGTCAACCTCTGCAATACCGGGATTTTCTACGGGGGTAAAGTCGTAGCTCAGCTGATAGCGTTCTTCCAGTACGGCATTGATGACTGTATAGTCACCGTATATGGGCTTGTCAATAAAAAATGTTTTTCCTGAGATGGTTTTATTAAAGTCCAGCAGTATGGCCAGTTCGATCTTCTCCTTGCGCACCTGAAGATTATGATCGGCATCAGTCAGAAGAATATGCCGGTTCCAGTACTCATGATAAAAGAGATAGTCTACGTAGAGGTGAAACAGATAACCGATACCGGCCGGGGTGTGAATAAGATGCGGATATCGGTCACAGAATCTCCAGGGCTGCGGGTAGCGGATCTGGATGGCTCTGTCATCTGTCTGGCGATAATGTGTTCTGGATTTGTCCGAAACAGCGTCCGGAATCAGGCATGACACAAGAAAAGCATTGATATCCTCATTGGTTTTCAGTATCTGATATTTTTCCAGTAAAGGCTGCAGTTCTTTTGCTGCGGCCAGATGAATGATGTATCCGGGCATGGGAATACCTCCTTTTTATATTGTGTATTAAATTCAGGGAACAGTCTGTTTGGGGCTGGGGCTGTTTTCACCGGCGTAAAAGTTTATCAGAGTCAGTTTAATTTAATTTTCACCGCTTGTAAACAGATTTTCAAAATTGAGATTTTTCTGGCTGAAATTCAGTATTATTAGGAATAAAAAGCCATTTTTGGCCTTTTTTTTTAGAAAAAACTGCTGAAAATAGAAATTTTAGTGGAATGTAAAAGGTTATCATAGTATAATATAATCACCGAAACTATCTGATGTGGAAGAAAACGACAATTACTTTACAGGTAGCACTCGGGGGATTCCACAGGAAACAAAAACATGCCGGGTTAACCGGCGGATGAAACTGAGAAGCGAGTCATTTAACGAGCAATTATGCAGGGGGTATATTATGAATCCATATTTGAATCGTTATGTTTCGCTGGTGGATTTTTTGGCTGACGCGTTTGGCAAGAATACGGAGGTCATCCTTCACGATGTGACGGATTGTGCCAATTCGGTGGTTGCAATTCGCAACGGACACATCAGCGGAAGAAAAAAAGGATCGCCGCTTACAGATTTAGGACTCAAAATTCTGAAAGAGGCAAGCGAAAACAACACAGACTATATGGCGGGCTATACAGGGTATGCCCGGGACGGAAGCATGACAAAATCATCCACCTGGATTATCAGAGATGATGCCGGTGAGATTGTTGGTATGCTGTGCATTAACACAGATTACAGTGAATTGAAAACTATGCAGGAAGCTTTGAAAGCATTTGCTGATAAGATGGAATTGCCTATTTTGCCGCAGACGGATAATAAAGTAGAGTATTTCAATATGAATGTCAGCGAGCTGGTGGATAACAATCTGAAGAAGGTCTGGGCCGGTTACGGTACCGAACATCCGAAGCTTTCTCAGAAAGAAAAGGTGGAGATTGTCTCCAAGCTGAATGAGATGGGGACTTTTTATATGAAAGGTTCTGTTGCCTGTGTTGCAGAGCGTATAGGAAGTTCAATTCCTACTGTTTACCGTTATCTTAACAGTATGAAGAAAAAGTAAGCTGATTGGCGGACAACCGGCAGCAGGATCCGAAGGAGGCTGCTGCAGTATCACAGGAAGTGATACTGCAGCAGCTTTTTTCACACGGCAGGAAATTACATTTCCGGTTATACTGTGTTTGACAAACATACATGGTACTGCTAAAATGAAAAAAATTACTGCAGTCTGTGCTTCTGATGATTGGGAAAAGTATCGGACTGTAATAAAAATCTGATGAAATGGAGATATTTGACATAGATATGAAACGCAGACATAAGCGTATGATTTTTCGTATATTGCTGCTGTTTCTGCTCTTTCTGGGAACAGTAGCGGTGGTATTTACTTTATCCCGTAAAGAAGAACCGGCAGAGACAACAGTTCTGGAAAAGACGGATGCAGTACTTCCGGTGATAGAAACCAAAATCGATAATTCCTATATGAATCTGATGCATGGATATGTCAGTGAGATGGTTGGGCGGTATATGCGCGATACGATTACGCCTCTGCCTTCTGACCGGAAACTTCAGCTCAGGATTACTTCAGATGGCGATATGGTGAAGGGAATCCGTTATGAGATCCGCAGTCTGGATACTACACAGCTGGTGGAGGATACGCAGATCTCATCCTGGGATGAGAAGGAGAACGGTAATGGGGAACGTGAGATTCTGGTTACGCTGCCTGTTCAGAATCTGCTGGAGGAGGGTAAGGAGTATCAGCTTCAGATTGTCCTTCAGACAGAGAAGCATGAAAGCGTGGTTTATTATACCCGAATTGTTCTGTCTGATTCTCTGCATACCGCTGATATGATAAAATTTATTCAGAACTTTCATGAACGCACCATGGATGTGTCAAAAGCATCCGGTATGGCTGCTTATATAAAGACTACTACAGATACCAGCGGTTCTCTGGGAAGGGTTACTCTGAACAGCAGCTACGCTCAGCTTCTCTGGAAGTACATGAATCCGAAGCAGGAGGGGAACAGCCGGATTTATGTGGTGGATATCAATAATTCAATCGGTACGTTTCGGATGGAATCGAGGGTTTCTTTCCAGGATGAGGATGGAAAGACGCATACCTGTGATGTGAAAGAGGTTTTTACGGTTCAGGTATCCAACGGATACTGGTATATGCTTAATTATGAACGTACGGCCAATGAAGTGCTGACCGCTGATGCGATTCAGAAAGATCAGCTCTGTCTGGGAATCGTGGAGGATGATTCCATTCATGTCATGAACAGCAGCGAAGGTACCTGCCAGGCATTTGTCATGGATGGAGAATTATGGATGAATCGTATAACCGAGTCCGGCAGCTCTTCTCTGATACAGGTATTCAGCTTTGCTCAGGATGATTATGATGTACGTGCAGATTATAATGAACATGATATTAAACTGGTATCGGTAGATGATAAGGGGAATGTGACGTTTATTCTTTACGGATATATGAACAGTGGAAATCATGAAGGAGAGGTTGGGCTGATCTTTTACAGTTATGATTCAAAGAAAAACTGTCTGGAAGAAATCTTTTACCTTCCGTTTGATCGTTCCTATTCTATTTTAAAAGAAGAAATCGGGCAGCTGGCCTACGTGAATCGTTCGGGATTGTTTTATCTGATGTTGAACGGCAGAATCTATGCCATCGATTTTGCAGGTAAAGAATATATGACCGTGGTGGAGAATGTGGCCGATGATGCTCTGGTGATCAATGCGGACAGCAGTGTAATTGCCTGGGAGGAAGAAAGGGAAGAAGAAGGGGCTCTTCGGATTCAGATTCTGTATCTGGAAGACGGCCATCAGAATACAGTCACAGCGGATTCCGGTGAATATCTGCATGCGGTTGGTTTTATTGACGAAGATCTGGTTGCGGGGAAAATCAGACAGTCGGATTATGATGCATATCACCGGTATTCGGATTATCCCATGTACGCTCTTTCAGTAATCGACTCAAACGGGAATACGGCGGCGACATATGAAAAAAAGGATATCCTGATTACGGATACCGTACTGGAAAATGGAAGTGTACTTCTGAAACGTTCTGCAGTCAGCGGAAATACTCTTTATGAGACTTCAGATGATGCTCTGATTGAGAATGTGAATCAGATTACGGCAGAGGAGCAGCTTCTGGTAACGGGTACGTCGGATCAGGGATACAGACAGTGGTATCTGAAGACTGCTTCCGGTACAGTCGGTGAAGATTTTGTCAGAGTTGACAGGATTTCTTTAAGTGACAGCTCTTATCTGAAAATCAGCCTGAGCGGTATTGTGGAAGACGGCATGTATTTTGCCTATTCAGGAGGAAAACTTCAATCCATCTGTTCCACGATAGCGGAAGCGGTGGGCCTTGTTTATGATGATGTGGGATATGTGACAGACAGCAGCGGACATTATGTGATGCGCCGCGGATACCGCAGCTACAGTATGCTGGGGGTCTCCTCCTCTCAGAGGGCATCCTCCAAAGAGGAGCGCAAATATGTATGTATGCAGACTTTTGCAGCTTATGAGGGAGGAAACTATGTGGAGACCTTTTCAGATATGGAAGAAGAAGGTCTGACGGATGTACAGATGCTGCAGAGGGGGATGAATGCGATTACCTGTGATCTGACAGGATGCAGGCTGAGCCAGATAGCTTATTTTTATATCGGACATAATCATCCCATTTATGCCATGACTCCGGAAGGTGCTGTACTGATTACCGGAATCGGCAGTGAGAATGTATATATCTGGAATCCGGAAACGGGCAGTACGGCAGGAATGTCCATCGAGTCAGCGGAAAACATGTTTGCGGCGGCAGGAAATGTATTTATCAGCTGTATGGAACCCTGATGTACCTTTTACGGGTACATTGGATTCATGCGGCGGCGCGCTTGCATTATTTTAATCTTATGATATAATATTGTCGAGATATTGTGCAGAGTGCGTCCGGGCACAGCTGTGCACGTTTTCAAAAACGAGAGAGAATGAAAAGAAGCTTTGCAGGCCCGTGCAGGGTCAGTTGAAGTATATAGAGGTGTTATATGTTGCAGTTTTTAATGAAAGGCGGTATACCGCTTAAAGGTGAAGTAACCATAGGCGGCGCAAAGAATGCAGCATTAGGAATTCTGGCAGCAGCCATTATGACTGATGAACCTGTCGTGTTGGAGAATCTTCCTGACGTGAGTGATATTAATGTTATGCTGAAGGCAATCAGTGATATTGGAGCACAGGTTGACCGTCTGGATCGTCATACGGTTCGTATTGTGGCAGGCAGTATCCATACGCAGAAGGTATTATTTGACTATGTAAGAAAAATCAGAGCTTCCTATTATCTGATCGGGGCTCTGCTTGGAAAGTATAAGGCAGCAGAGGTGGCTCTTCCCGGCGGCTGTGCCATCGGAGCACGTCCCATTGACCAGCATCTCAAGGGTTTTCATGCACTGGGAGCCCGTACGGAGATTACTCATGAAGGTGCTCTGCATGCTGAAGCAGATGCCCTGGTGGGACGTCATATTTTCATGGATGTGGTTTCTGTGGGAGCAACTATTAATGTGATGCTGGCGGCAGTGCTGGCAGAGGGAAGGACTGTAATCGAAAGCGCGGCAAAAGAGCCTCATGTGGTGGATGTGGCCAACCTACTGAACCGCATGGGAGCCCGGATCAAGGGCGCAGGTACGGACGTGATCCGTATTCATGGAGTGGAAAGGCTTCACGGAACTACTTATCCCATTGTGCCGGATCAGATTGAGGCCGGTACATTTATGATGGCAGCTGCAGCTACCAACGGAGATGTAACGATCCGCAATGTGATTCCGAAACATCTGGAGGTTATCAGCGCAAAGCTTCTGGAGATGGGATGCAGGGTGGAGGAGTATGATGATGCGGTGCGTGTCTGCGGTAATCCTGATAAGACATATACCAACGTCAAGACAAGTCCGTATCCCGGTTTTCCCACGGATATGCAGCCTCAGATCGCAACGGTTCTGGCTCTGGCCAGAGGAACCAGTATGATCACAGAAAGTATTTTTGAAAAGCGTTTTGCTTATGTGACGGAGCTGAACCGCATGGGAGCGGACATTACAGTCTGTGAGAAAGGCGATGTGGCAACCATCAATGGAGTGAAAAGCTTCAGGGGTACGGATGTGACAGCGCCGGATCTGCGGGCAGGAGCAGCACTTGTTATTGCAGGACTCTGTGCAGAAGGATATACTTCAGTGTCCGATATCAAGTATGTTCTTCGCGGATATGAGGATTTTGATGCGAAGATGCGGCAGCTGGGAGCACAGATTATAACGGTTTCCGATGAAAAGGAAGCTGAAGAATTTATCCGCAGAACCAGTGAGGATGAGCCGCTTCAGCAGGTGCGGGAAGCATGATGCAGCGGTTAAATCAGGACTGATTATGCAAAGTACGACATATTTCATGAACTGACCAGGTAAAAAACATGGAAATTCATTGAAATGTCTTGCATTTACCTGTATTTTGCAGTATACTGACTTCGCTGTACAGGAAGTATTGATCTGCAGCAGGGAATTTAACAACAGTATAAATTTTCTCTTATTCAGAGTGATGGAGATGTAAGGATCTGTGAAGTCACGGCAACCCCTGATATGGAAGGTGCCAGCCTGAGCGAGTAAAATCGAACAATAAGAGGGATTTGATCATAAACCATCGAGTCCTTCGGTGGTTTTTTTATTATTGGAAAGAGGTTTTTTTATGGAAAGACGTTTATTTACTTCCGAGTCCGTTACAGAAGGACATCCGGATAAAATGTGCGACCAGATTTCCGATGCGATTCTGGATGCACTGCTGGAACAGGATCCCATGAGCCGCGTGGCTTGTGAAACATGTACAACGACCGGTCTGGTTATGGTTATGGGCGAGGTTACAACAAAGGCATATGTGGATATTCCGAAGATTGTGCGTGATACGGTGACAGAAATCGGTTATACACGTGCAAAGTACGGTTTTGATGCAAGCACCTGCGGTGTAATCACAACTCTGGATGAACAGTCACCGGATATTGCCATGGGCGTTGACAAAGCGCTGGAGGCAAAAGAGAATACCATGAGTGATGAAGAAATTGAAGCCATTGGTGCAGGTGACCAGGGTATGATGTTCGGTTATGCTACCAATGAAACCGAAGAATATATGCCTTATCCCATTGCGCTGGCTCATAAGCTGGCCCGCCGGCTGACAGAAGTCCGCAAAAACGGTACTCTGCCTTACCTGAGACCTGATGGAAAGACTCAGGTTACGGTGGAATACGATGAAAATGACAAGCCGGTGCGTCTGGATGCAGTTGTTTTGTCTACTCAGCATGATGAGCAGGTGACTCAGGAACAGATTCACGCAGACATCAGGAAATATGTATTTGATGAAATCCTGCCTGCACATATGGTAGATGAAAATACAAAATTTTTCATCAATCCCACAGGCCGTTTTGTAATTGGCGGCCCCCAGGGTGACAGCGGTCTGACAGGCCGTAAGATTATTGTGGATACTTATGGCGGATATGCACGTCACGGCGGCGGAGCTTTTTCAGGAAAAGACTGCACAAAGGTAGACCGTTCCGCAGCTTATGCGGCACGTTATGTGGCAAAGAATATTGTGGCTGCAGGTCTGGCTGACAAGTGTGAGATCCAGTTATCATATGCAATTGGTGTTGCAAGGCCTACTTCCATCATGGTGGACACTTTTGGTACGGGAAAACTGTCTGATGAAAAACTGGTGGATATTATCCGTGAAAATTTTGATCTGCGTCCGGCAGGTATCATCAAAATGCTTGATTTAAGACGTCCTATTTACAAACAGACAGCCGCTTACGGGCATTTCGGACGTAATGATCTGGATCTGAGCTGGGAAAAGACGGATAAAGTACAAGTCATGAAACAGTATTTGAAAAACGAGTAAATACATGTCCGGCTATGGCAATTCGGGCCCGAATGTGGTATGATATTGCCAGCGGACTGAGAGCAAATCAACAGGTTGTCGCAAGGAAAAAAATCTGACTGTGACAGCCTGTTTTTAAATTTTAAGGAGGTAACTTATGAAAAAATGTGTTGGCGTTGACCTTGGCGGTACAACAGTAAAGATGGGAATTCTCGGAGAAGATGGGACCATTTTTGAGAAATGGGAGATTCCTACACGCAAGGAGGAGAACGGTAAATACATTCTGAGCGATATTGCCGCATCTGCCAGGGATCATCTGACAGCAGCCGGTGTGGAAGAAAAGGAGCTCATTGGTGTGGGAATCGGAGTCCCCGGTCCGGTTCAGAGCAATGGATATGTGGAGGTTTGTGTAAATCTGGGCTGGAAAGATATCAATCCGGCGCAGGAACTGAGCAAACTGCTGGGTGGTGTTCCTGTTAAAGCCGGCAACGATGCCAATGTGGCTGCTCTTGGAGAGCAGTGGATGGGCTCCGGCAGAGGATATGATTCCGTGATGTTCTATACCCTGGGAACCGGTGTTGGCGGCGGACTGATCATCGATGGCAAAATTGTGGCAGGCAGCAAGGGCATGGGTGCTGAAGTCGGTCATATGACAGTTAATCTGGAAGAAACAGACTGCTGCAATTGCGGCAACAGAGGCTGTCTGGAACAGTATGCTTCCGCAACCGGTATTGTAAAGGAGATGAAGCGGACTCTGGCGGCAGATGGAGAAAGCTGTGTGCTGAGAGGAAAGGATTTCTCCTGTAAAGATGTGCTGGATGCAGCAAAAAGCGGAGATGCGCTGGCACAGAAGACAGTAAAGAGATGTATGGATTATCTGGCTCTGTCCATGTCCTGGATTACATATGCTGTAGATCCGGAAGCATTTGTTGTCGGAGGCGGTGTATCAAAAGCAGGGGATTATCTGGTAGATATGCTGCAGGCCCGTTACAATGAGCTGACACCTTTAAGTAAAAAGAAAGCCGGTATTTTTATTGCCAGCCTGTCAAATGATGCCGGTATGTTCGGAGCAGCAAAGCTGGTACTGTAATGCAGGAAGACGAGACCATATTCAGATGGGAAGAGGTACAGGGGAAAGCGCGGATCACGGGCTGTACCCGTCCTCTTCGTTTTCTGTATGTACCGGAGAAGATTGCCGGTCTGACAGTTTTTCAGATCGGCGATTATGCGTTCAGGGGTATGGAAGAGCTCTGTGAAGCAGAGCTGCCCCGGTCGGTGGAGTCTCTGGGAGATCATGTATTTTTCAACTGTATTCATCTGAAGAAACTGACAGCGTATGATACGCTGGTGCATGTGGGAGACGGTGCTTTTAAAAATTGCGATCATCTGTCGGAAATCCTGCTTCATGTGGCAGCGGATCATGCCTCTGCTTTACGCCTGCTGATTTCCGATGTGATGCAGGATGTACGTGCGGATCTTATCTATGAAAAGGCAGATGGAGTTACTGAGAAAGCCAGGCTTATGTTTCCGGCATTTTATTTTGATTATGTTGAGAATTATCCTGCGCGGATTTTTGAAGAAGTTATCTATGGATCCGGGCAGGCTTACAGACAGTGTTTCCGGGGCGGGGATGTGGATTATGAGGCCTATGACAGGCTGTTTGAACGTTCTGTCCGTGAAGACCCTCTGCAGGCTGTTATGGGACATGCAGTGGGACGTCTGTCCTGCCCTCTCAGACTGGGAGAAAACCGCAGGGAAGCTTACCGGACATGGCTTTCCTCTCACGGGCCTGAGTTTTTGAAGGAATGTATGGATAAAGATGCTCCACAGGACCTGGAACTGGTACTGGAATTTGATCTGTATGATGAAGAACAGACAAAAAAACTGCTGACCCAGGTCTCGCAGGCGAAAAAACCGGAATTTATTAATCTGCTGATGGCATATCATGGCAGAAGATTTGCAGGCAGAAGAAAACGGAAAAAATATATGCTTTAATATGAATTCATACACGTGATATGACAGGAGGAATGAGATATGGCTGTAAGTCCGGGTGAACTGGGCAGAAAGATACTTCTTGCTTCCCGTAATGAACTGTATTTATCCATGCGGTATATGGATATGGCCTTTTCGGCTTTTCGTTATGAACGCAATGATGGAAATGGTTATGTGGGAACAGATGGGGAAACTGTTTTTTATCATCCTCTGTTTCTGGCTGATCTGTATGAAAGAGACCGTTTTCTGGTGAACCGTCTGTATCTGCATATGGTGCTGCACTGTCTGTTCCGTCATCTGTGGAGGAGGGACGGACGGGACAAACGATACTGGAATCTGGCCTGTGATATTGTGATTGAGTCTGTAATCGATAATCTGAATATCCGGGCTGTCAGAATGAAGACACCGGGCAGGCGGCTGTTTATTTATGAAGAACTGCATAAAAAACAGCGTGTGCTGACAGCGGAGCGTACGTATCAGTATCTTCTCCGGTTTGGACCGGAAGACAGGATGCTTTACGGACTGGAAAGCGAATTTCTGGTGGACGACCATAACTACTGGTACAGGGAAAAGGATAAAAAGAAGCGTACACAGCAGCAGAATAAATGGGAAGATATCAGCAGCAGAACCCAGACGGAGATGGAAACATTCGGACGGGAAGCCGGCAAAGATGCGGGTAATCTGTTTGAGGCAGTGAAAACAGAGAACAGGGAACGATATCAGTACCGGGAATTTCTGAAGCGTTTTGCTGTACTGCGGGAAGAAGTACAGGTGGACGCGGATTCATTTGATTATGTATTCTACACCTACGGGCTGGAGCTTTACGGCAATATGCCGCTGATTGAGCCCCAGGAGTTTAAAGAGGTGAAAAAAATAGAGCAGTTTGTGATTGCCATTGATACATCCATGTCCTGTAAAGGAGAACTGGTGCAGAATTTCCTTACGGAGACCTGCGCTATTCTGCGAAACAGCGAGAATTTTTTCAGAAAGATGGAGATCCATCTGATTCAGTGTGATGCCGGAATTCAGAAGGATGATGTGGTGCATGACGAGAAAGAGCTGGAGCAGTATGTGGCAGGACTCACCATACAGGGTGGAGGCGGAACCGATTTCCGGCCGGTATTTGAGTATGTGGCAGATCTTCGTAAGAAGGGCGAACTTGCAGAATTAAAGGGACTTATATATTTTACAGATGGTCAGGGAACATATCCAACGAGAAGTCCGGGGTATGATACTGCATTTGTATTTATGCGTGAAGCGGATGAAAGTGATGTGAAGGTTCCCATGTGGGCTTTGAAACTGGTGGTGGAACCGGAGGAATTTGAAAACGGTGCCGGTGAGAGGACAGGCAGTACGAATAAGGCCGGGACCGGAGGCATATATAAAGACAGCGGAGGTGGCAGCTATGCATATTAAACGCGCAAAAGAGGAAATCCGCAATACAATACGGGCATATCTGATGAAAGATGAATTCGGTCAGTATGTGATTCCTGCGGTGAGACAGAGACCGGTGCTGTTGATCGGGCCGCCCGGTATCGGAAAAACGGCGATTATGGAACAGGTGGCCAGAGAATGCGGGATTGGTCTGGTTTCCTATACGATTACCCATCATACCAGACAGAGCGCGGTAGGTCTGCCGTTTATTGAACATAAAACCTATGGGGAACGGGAATATGCCATAACAGAGTATACCATGAGTGAGATTATTGCTTCCGTATACAATCGCATGGAGCAGACCGGTCTTCGGGAGGGGATTCTGTTCATTGATGAAATCAACTGTGTATCGGAGACGCTGGCACCTACCATGCTGCAGTTTCTGCAGTGTAAAACCTTCGGCAACCAGAAAATTCCCGAGGGCTGGCTGATCGTAGCTGCGGGCAATCCTCCGGAGTATAATAAATCGGTGCGGGATTTTGACGTGGTTACTCTGGACCGTGTTAAGAAAATCAATGTTTCACAGGATTACAGTGTCTGGAAAGAATATGCTTATGAACAGAATATTCACAACAGTATTCTGACCTATCTGGAAATCAGAAAAGAGAATTTTTATGATATAGAAACTACCCTGGACGGCAAACGTTTTGTGACTGCCCGTGGATGGGAGGATTTGTCGCAGATTCTGTATACTTATGAAAAACTTGCCATTCCCGTGGATGAAGAACTGGTTATTCAGTATCTGCAGCACCCCAGGATTGCCAAAGATTTTGCGGCTTATTATGATCTCTATAATAAGTACAGAAATGATTACAGAATTGAGGAGATTCTTGAGGGGACGGTTTCACGGAATGCACTGGAAAAACTGTGGCAGGCACCCTTCGATGAGCGGCTCAGCGTGCTGGGTCTGGTACTGGGACGGCTGAATGAGATGTTTACCCATGTGATGGAGCGGGATTCCTATGTTTCCGAGCTCTATGAAGTCATGATCGATTATCAGGAACAGCTGGACAGAGCGCAGGAGAATCTGAACGCTTCGGGTGAAGGTGCTCTGACCGGCCGCAGAGATGCCATCCGTCTGTTGACCCGGCTTTACGGAAAGCTCAGCAAGGAACTGGAAGATAAGAAAGAGGCCGGTCTTATCAACCGTATGGAGGAACGCTGCACCCGCCGTGTTCTTGCGGAACTGGAAAGACAGGAGCATTTGCTGATGACAGCAGACTGTGAAACTGCATCGGAGTCGTTTGCCATGATAAAAGCGGGCTTTAACCGGGAGACAGCGGGTCTTGAGGAAGAGACGGAGCAGGTTTCGCAGGCGCTGGAATATGCATTTGATTTTGTGGAAAAAGCCTTTGGTGAGGATCAGGAGCTGGTGGTATTTATTACGGAACTGTCCCTGAGTTATTATGCGATTCGTTTTATCAGTGACAACGGGTGCCCCAGATATTACCGGTATAATAAAACATTATTATCCGGAGAGCAGCAGAGAGAAATTCTGCAGCAGATTGAAGAGCTGAGAGCAAATCAGTAAAGATATATGCAGCAATAAACAGAAAAGGAATAAAAAACATGGAAACAACATTAAAAAGAGGAGCGGGAATCCTCCTTCCCGTATATGCACTTCCTACTCCCTGCGGAATCGGAACGCTGGGTAAGGAGGCGTTTGAATTTATCGATTTTCTGAAGGAGAGCGGTCAGAAATACTGGCAGGTGCTGCCTGCAGGTCCCACCAGTATCGGGGACAGCCCCTATCAGAATTTCTCTGCTTTTGCAGGCAACCCCTATTTTATTGATCTGGAAACACTTCGTGAAGAAGGACTGCTGAAAAAAGGAAATTATGAGCAGCGCGACTGGGGCGGACATCCCGGCTATGTGGATTACGGTCACATGTATGAGAACCGCTTCAAGGTTCTGCGTATTGCATTCGGCAACAGCAGCCATAAAGAAACGGAAGAATACAGAGCATTTGAAAAGGAAAATGCTTTCTGGCTGGATGATTATGCGCTGTTTATGGCAGTAAAGGGCTATTTTAACGGTGCGTGCTGGCTGGACTGGGAAGAGGATATCAGGCTTCATGAAGAAAAGGCTGTGGCCGGATATACGGAAAAACTGTCTTATGATATTGATTTCTGGAAATTCCTGCAGTTTAAATTCTTTGAGCAGTGGGATAAAGTGAAAGCCTACGCCAATGAAAATGAGATCGAGATCATTGGTGATATGCCGATTTATGTGGCTCTGGACAGCGCGGATACCTGGGTTTATTATGAACAGTTTCAGCTGGATGAGGAGCACAATCCCAAAAAAGTGGCGGGAGTACCGCCGGATGCATTTTCCGATGACGGACAGCTGTGGGGCAATCCGCTGTATGACTGGGATGCCATGGAAAAGGATGATTTTTCATGGTGGCGTTCCAGAGTAAAAACAGCGGCAAAACTTTATGATGCCATCAGAATCGATCATTTTATCGGAATTGTACGCTATTATGCCATCCCTGCGGGAGCAGAAAACGGCATGGTGGGCGAATTCCACTGGGGACCCGGCAAAAAGCTGACAGATGCCATTGTGGAAGCTGCAGGTGAGACAAAGATTATAGCTGAAGATCTGGGTGTGATTATTGATGAAGTCCGCGCACTGAAAAAAGAAGCCGGTTTTCCCGGTATGAAGGTGATCGAATTCGGTTTTGATTCCGGTGCGGATAATGATTATCTGCCGCATAATTATGAGCCCAACAGCATTGTATACGCAGGAACTCATGACAATGAGACACTGGCCGGCTATCTGCAGAACATAAGTGGATACACAAAGGAACATCTGATGGATTATCTGGCCATCCGTGATGAGGAGGAATATCAGAAATGTGCCCTTGACCGGGTGATCCGCATGGCTTACGGCAGCGTCAGCAGCGTGGCAATTCTGCAGGCACAGGACATACTGGGACTGGGCAATGAAGCACGGACCAATGAACCTTCTACCATCGGTTATAACTGGAAATGGAGACTGCAGCCGGGGCAGCTGACAAAAGAGCACAGCGGGTATCTGAAAAAGCTTGTTCAGCTGTATCGGAGATGACCGCGGCTGAAAGCCGGATTGTATATGAACGAATAGAAAAACAGAAAATAATCCCGCAGGAGTTTCTGGTGTCATAAACACTGATTCCTGCGGGATGATTCTTTCATTAACGGGTATCGGGTCAGTCGTCTTCCTTTTTTTCCGGTACGAACAGAAATTTGCGGACGGCGAACAAAGCAGCAATTGCAGCAGTTCCGATCAGGGTATTGATGGGACTCAGATGTTCTACGACCATCTGTCTGGCTGTGGCCATCATCAGCACTTCGATCACTGTTTCCGATGTGTAGTTGCAGAGCATTTTTACAAACTCGATGCCGACCACCAGACTCAGTGCATAAGACAGAAATTCATTGAAAGCATCATTTTTGATCGTGTCGCTCAATGTATCCGGAAGTTCGATGATCAGATTGATGATCATGATGATAATGACGGCAGTGATAATGCAGGACATGAGAATCTCAGTGTACCGTGCAATACTGATGATCAGAACATTGAGTTTTTTTCGGGTGGGTAATTTTTCCATATATCCTCCTGTATGTATATTGTATGAAACGTGGAAACGGGCATTGGGGGTGGCTGAATGCCCGAAGAATATGACAATTTTAACATGAGATTTTTTTCCCTGCAATAGAAATCCATGTATATACAAAGATACATTTCGATGTTTTTATCTCATTTTTTCTTTTTTGTGTTCTTTGTTTGAGGGAATAGCGGTTGCAAAGTTACCGCAATAATATTATACTTATAAATGAGGAAAATTGTTTTTTATGTATGTATATTTAGTGAAATTTGTAGCTGTAAGGAGCCCGGAAGAGATTGAAAAGGGCTTTTGAAGAGCGACTGAAGAGGTTTGATATCAGATGGATACAAAGATAATTAATCTCCGGCTGCTGAGTGAAAAAGAATCAGAGGCTGCTTATGAGGAGGCTGCGGATATCATCTGCCGGGGAGGCCTGGTGGCTTTTCCCACAGAGACTGTATATGGTCTGGGAGCCAATGCCCTGGATGAGGAAGCTTCTGCAAGGATTTATGCTGCAAAAGGAAGACCTTCGGATAATCCGCTGATTGCCCATATTGCTGATCCAAAGCAGCTTGAGGAAATTGCAGAGTATATTCCGGATGCTGCCAGGGTACTTATGAAGGCGTATTGGCCCGGCCCTCTGACCATGATTTTCAAAAAAAAGGATATTGTTCCCGGGGGAACAACCGGTGGACTTGATACGGTGGCAGTGCGGATGCCTGATCATCCGGTGGCAAGACGGCTGATCGAGACGGCAGGGGTACCGATTGCCGCACCCAGTGCCAATATTTCCGGAAAACCCAGTCCGACCACAGCGGAGCGTACTGCGGAAGATATGAATGGAAAGATTGATATGATTCTGGATGGAGGCCCCTGTAAGATTGGGATTGAATCTACAATCGTAGATATGACAGAGGATGTACCGGTTATTCTGCGCCCCGGATTCATCACATATGAGATGCTGACGGATATTCTGGGACAGGTGAAAAAAGATAAAGCCCTGGATGCGAAAGAATGGAAGAATTTTCGTCCCAAGGCTCCCGGTCAGAAGTACCGTCATTATGCTCCCAACGCTCCCATGACACTGGTGGAGGGAGACGTGGAGGCTGTTACGGAAAAAATATGCCGGCTGGCAGCAGAGTCTGTCAGTCAGGGAAAGCTGACCGGCATCATCTGTACGGATGAGACAAGATCCTGCTATACACAGGGAATCGTGAAAAGCATTGGAAGCCGCAGCAGCCTGGAAAGTGTAGCCCATAATCTGTACGAGATTCTGCGTGAATTTGATGAAAGCGGTGTGGAGATCATTTATTCGGAAGCATTCGGCTGCGATGAACTGGGATTTGCGGTTATGAACCGTATGGTAAAAGCAGCCGGTCATAAGGAAATTCATGTATGATGAAGACAGATAATGATGCGGGCAGCAGGTGGCATGAGTGTCGGATGATAAGAATGCTGATCAGACAGGTACCGGTAAAAGATAAAGGGGGTGCATACGGTGAAACGTTATCGTAAAGTTATTCTGGCGGGCGCGGATAACACCTGTGAGAGTATTATGGCGGAAGCTATTTTCAGAAATATTGCCGGCAAACGGCCCCTGGATATTATTTCGAGAGGGCTGGTGGTTCTGTTTCCGGAGCCGGTGAATCCCAAAGCGATTGCGGTTCTGGAAGAAAATCACCTGCAGGCATCCAAAAACTACAGTGAAAAACTGACAATGGAAGATATCACGACTGATACCCTGATTCTTGCGTTGAGAGAAGCGCAGGTACAGAAGATTGCGGCAGTTCTGAATCCGGCGTGTGACATTGCAACATTGAGAGGTTTTGTAGGATATAAAGGTGATACGGAAACTCCTTCTGGAGATCTCTCCAATTATCAGGATGCATTTGAGAATCTTGATCTTCTGGTAAAGGCAGCTGCTCAGCTTATTTTTGAACCGATTGATGAAGAACTTGCCAGAGAACCGAAACCGTTGAGCCGCAAGGAGGTAGAACGGGTAGTTCAGCAGGTATTTGAGGAAAGTGTCCATGATACCATGGGGGAAGATGCCGATATGGTATCGGAAAAGCTGAAGCAGCAGCATGAAAAAGAGCTGGAAGAGGAATATATGCGTGTGGTGGAGAAGACTGCTGCCCGCGAGGCGGCCAGAGAAGCCGCGAAGGAATCGGAGATTTCGGAGTACAAGCTTCTGTACGAGGAAATCCGGGCGAAAAACAGCGGAAATAAAGAACCGGAGAATTAAAAATCAAATAAATACAAACTATAAAATCCGGTTCAGATAATCTGACCGGTGAAAGGGGAAATGAAAATGATAGCTTTTGGATGTGATCACGGCGGATTTGAATTGAAAGAGGAGATTCTTTCTTATCTGGATAAAGAAGGGATTGAGTATAAGGATTTCGGCTGTTTTGACCGTACTTCTTGTGATTACCCGGATATTGCAAAGCCTGTAGCACACGCAGTGGCTTCAGGGGAATGTGAAAAAGGCATTCTGGTATGCGGAACAGGAATCGGTATTTCAATTGCTGCCAATAAGGTAAAGGGAATCCGTGCAGCTTTATGCGGAGACTGTTTCAGCGCGCAGGCTACAAGAGAACATAATGATGCCAATATTCTGGCACTGGGAGCGCGTGTAACCGGTCCCGGCCTTGCAGTAAAGATTGTGGATACATTTCTGCACACCGATTTTTCCGGTGATGAGAGACACGCCAGAAGAATCGAAAAAATTGAAGACTGATCAGAGGGAAGGATAATGTTATGGACATGAAGCCGGTTTCGGAGGTAAAAAAATCTTCAAAGCGGACAGACTATATCTCATGGGATGAATATTTCATGGGTGTGGCAGCTCTGGCAGCCATGCGCTCCAAGGATCCCAATACACAGGTAGGAGCCTGTATTGTCAGTGAGTCCAACAAGATTCTTTCCATGGGATATAACGGTTTTCCCACCGGATGCTCAGACGATGAATTTCCGTGGAACCGGGAAGGAGATCCTTACGACAATAAATACTTCTATACGACTCACAGCGAGCTGAATGCCATCCTTAATTACAGAGGAGGAAGTCTGGAGGGGAGCCGCCTTTATGTGACACTGTTTCCCTGCAATGAATGTGCAAAGGCAATCATTCAGTCGGGTATTAAAACAGTAGTGTATAAAAGTAACAAGTATGGAGATACTCCTTCTGTAAAAGCATCGCGCCGCATGTTTGATGCTGCCGGAGTAACCTGCTGTAAATATCGGGAAACCGGCAGAAGCATTAATATTGAACTATAGGAAAAAAATCTTTTTGTGTTTCGATACCAAAAGTTTTATATTTTTTTATAAAAAATGTATAAAAACAGGAACATAATAGGAGAATTATGCTAAGAGCTCATTTTTTGGATAGACAAAAAGCTGAAAAATGATATAATAAAGACAGTTGCTATTTGGCACATATTGTAGAAGATGAATGAAAAGCGGATTGGACATCACACATAATCCAATCACAGTATGCATATTTCCTGTATTATCCGGTACAGGAGAGATAACAGAGTCTGGCGGCAGAGGAGGAAGCAGGTTGTGAAAAAACGCGGAGTAGTTGCCAGGTGTCTGCTGATGGTTACACAGGTCAGTATTACACTGCTGGCGCCGATCATTCTCTGTACGGGAGTGGGCATATGGCTTGACGGCAGATACGGCTGGCATACAACGGTTGTTCTTCTGATTCTGGGTGTTATCGCGGGCGGAAAAAATGCCTATACACTGGTTGCCCGCATGATCAGAGAAACGGAAAGGGAGAGCACCTATGACAGGTAATAGCTGGATCAGATATACCAGACAGACATTGCTGGAGATATGGATGGGAATCGGGATTTTCGGACTGGTCGGTGTGCTGGTCATATTTTTTCTTCCCACGGAAAAACTTCCGGCGATTCTGGCATATCTTCTGGGAGTGATTGTAAGTGTATGTTCCGTGACACATATTGCATATGTTACGGAGCTGACAATGGATATGCACAGTGCTGATCAGGCACAGAAATATACTACCACCAGATACCTGGTGAGAATGGTGGTATATGCTGCCGTGATCATTGCGGCATATTACACTTCATATTTAAATATACCGGCTTTGGTCATCGGTTTATTCGGAACAAAAGCTGGAGCATATTTACAGCCGCTCATGCATCGTTTCCTGGAATGGAGTCGTGAGAAGGTATCTATAAAAAAAGAGGGGGGTGAGTAACATAGGAGCAATCATGTACAGCTCGGAGGATCTGGGTTATATGATCAAGGGTCTGATATCCTATGAGGTTGGAGGACAGACTCTCTGGATCACGACAACTCATGTCAGCCAGCTTATCATTACAATCGTTTTGATCATCGTCGCTTTTGCAGTGCGAAACCGGATGAAGAAAGCTGAGGAAGTACCAGGAACTTTCCAGTGTCTCTGTGAAGCAGTCGTTGAGATGCTTGACAATATGGTCATAACGAATATGGGTGCAAGAGGCAAAAAGTATTGTAACTACATTATTACGCTGTTTATTTTTATCCTGGTCAGCAACATCGGAGGTATCTTCGGTCTGCGTTCACCGACAGCGGATTATGGCGTTACTCTTATGCTGGCACTGGTGACATTTGTAATGATCCATTACAATGGTATCAGGCATCAGAAACTGGAGTACTGGAAAGGTTATCTGGATCCGTTCCCGGTTTTCCTGCCGGTTAATATCATCAGTGAATTCGCAACACCGGTTTCATTGTCGTTGCGTCTTTTTGCCAACATGGTTTCCGGTACTTTGATTATGGCATTGTGGTATGGTTTAATGCCGTTATTATTCAAACTCGGAATTCCTGCTGCATTGCATGTTTATTTTGATTTGTTCTCGGGTGCAATTCAGACATACGTATTCTGTATGCTGACAATGATTTTTGTATCCCAGAGATTCCCGGAAGAGTAGGCTGTTTTCCGGAGGAGAGGATAATATCCTGAGAGCAGGGATATTTGTCTGAGGTGTGTACGTCACAGAGGGCTGCAGCTTTTTCTGCAGAAAGTTTACAGTAATTCATTTTGAGGAGGAATTAGATATGAATATTAGTGGACAGGATTTAATTTATGCATGTTCAGCTATTGGCGCAGGTATCGCTTTGATTGCCGGTGTTGGTCCTGGTATCGGCCAGGGTTACGCAGCTGGTAAAGGTGCAGAAGCAGTAGGTAGAAATCCCGGTGCAAAAGGTGACGTTATGACCACCATGCTGT
Organism: Lachnospiraceae bacterium; assembly: GCA_034086685.1. Classification (GTDB taxonomy): domain Bacteria; phylum Bacillota; class Clostridia; order Lachnospirales; family Lachnospiraceae; genus TWA4. The sequence goes on along the minus strand of JAXDZY010000062.1, from coordinate 2,852 downwards.
TAGGTCAGGCGGTTGCCGAGACAACAGGTCTGTACGGTCTGGTAGTTGCAATCATCTTAATGTTCGTACATCCTTTCGGTTGATCCATAACATCTGATTGGCAGATGGCGATCAGAAAAAAAGAAAGGAGGGATACATTAGATGGAGCGACTATTCGGATTGGATTTTCAGCTGTTGCAGGATGTTCTGATTACCGGTATTAACATCTTTATTCTGTTCTTTGTTTTTTCCTATGTCTGCATTGACATGGTTCGTGATTTCATTCGCAAGCGTCAGGAAAAGATCAAAGGAGAGCTGGATTTTGCCGCTGCAGAAAAGAAAGATGCTATTGCTTTAAAAGAAGAGTACGATGCAAAACTGAAAAATATTAATGCAGAAGCTGATGAAATTCTGGATGCTGCGCGTAAGAAAGCGTTGAAACAGCAGAATGAGATTATTGATCAGGCCAAGCAGGAGGCTGCAAGGATTCTTGCGCGGGCTGAGAATGAGATCGAGCTGGAGAAGAAGAAAGCGCTGGAAGATGTAAAGCAGGAAATGATTTCAATTGCATCTTTAATGGCAGCCAAGGTCGTTGCTGCCAATATTGACACGACTATTCAGGATTCTATGGTGGACGAGACCCTTAAAGAAATAGGTGAGAATACATGGCTAAGCTGATATCAAAGACATATGGCGATGCGCTTTTTGATATTGCTGTAGAAAGTAAGAAAACAGACGTATTCTTTGAGGAAGTAAAGGGGTTGGAAAAGGTTCTCACGGAGAATCCGGAGCTTTTAAAGTTCCTCGGACATCCGGATATTGAATTGTCAGAAAAGGTAACAGCTGTGGAGAAGATTTTTGCAGGCAGAATTTCCGATGAGATCGTGGGACTTCTGCGGATTGTTGTTACCAAAGGAAGGTCTTCCGAACTGATGAATATCCTGGATTATTTTATAGCAAAAACCAAGGAATTCAAAAAGATTGGTGTTGCCAGCATAACTTCTGCATCAGAGCTTTCTGATGTGCAGAAGAAAAAAATTGTAGAGAAGCTGCTGTCCTCTACATCTTATAAAGAGTTTGAGATGATCTACAGGGTTGATCCTGATCTGATCGGCGGAATCGTGATCCGTATCGGCGACCGTGTGGTAGACGGCAGTGTCAGAAGTAAACTTTTAAATCTGAAGAGAGAGTTAAGCGGTATACAGCTGGCTTAAAGTTTGCGGGAAGGTATTCTGACAGAGGCGGTGGAAAACCGCAGTAATATATGAAAGAAGGTGCGAAAATCCCATGAATTTAAGACCGGAAGAAATCAGCTCTGTGATTAAAGAACAGATTGGCAGATATGCTTCGAAACTGGAAGTATCCGATGTGGGTACCGTTATTACGGTTGGTGATGGTATCGCACGTGTGTATGGACTTGAAAAGGCAATGCAGGGCGAGCTCCTTGAGTTCCCCGGTGATGTATATGGTATGGTGCTGAACCTGGAAGAAGACAACGTTGGTGTCGTTCTTTTAGGCAGCGCAAACAATATCAGTGAAGGTGATACGGTTAAGACAACAGGCCGCGTTGTGGAAGTTCCTGTTGGTGACGCTCTTATGGGCCGTGTAGTAAACCCTCTGGGTCAGCCCATCGATGGCAAGGGACCGATCATCACCGATAAATACCGTGCAATCGAGCGCGTAGCTCCCGGTGTTATTTCAAGAAAATCCGTAGACACGCCGTTACAGACCGGTATCAAGGCGATTGATGCCATGGTTCCCATTGGACGCGGACAGCGAGAATTAATTATCGGTGACCGTCAGACTGGTAAGACGGCTATTGCAATTGACACGATTATCAACCAGAAAGGAAAAAACTGTAAATGTATCTATGTTGCTATCGGACAGAAAGCTTCGACAGTAGCATCTCTGGTTAATACTTTAAATGAATACGGTGCAATGGACTATACTACCGTTGTAGCTTCAACAGCCAGCGAACTTGCACCGTTACAGTACATCGCTCCTTATGCCGGTGTAACCATCGGTGAAGAGTGGATGGAAAAGGGAGAAGATGTTCTCATCGTTTACGATGACCTGTCCAAACATGCTACGGCATACCGTACACTCTCCCTGCTTCTTAGAAGACCTCCGGGACGTGAAGCTTACCCCGGTGACGTTTTCTATCTGCATTCAAGACTGCTGGAACGTGCTGCACGTCTGTCTGACAAGCTGGGCGGCGGCTCCATTACAGCTCTGCCTATTATTGAAACTCAGGCCGGTGACGTTTCTGCTTACATTCCGACCAACGTAATTTCCATTACAGACGGTCAGATTTACCTGGAAACAGAAATGTTCAACTCCGGTTTCCGTCCGGCAATCAACGCAGGTCTGTCCGTATCACGAGTTGGTGGTTCCGCACAGATCAAGGCCATGAAGAAGATTGCAGGTCCTATTCGTATCGACCTTGCACAGTACCGCGAGCTTGCTTCCTTCGCACAGTTCGGTTCCGATCTGGATGCGGATACCAAGGAAAAGCTGGATCAGGGTGCAAGAGTTAAGGAGATTCTGAAACAGCCTCAGTATTCACCTCTTGAAGTTGAATATCAGGTTATTATCATCTACGCGGCAACACAGAAATATCTGCTGGATGTGCCGGTAGAAGATGTTTTAAGATTCGAAAAGGAACTGTTTGAGTTTGTGGATACCAAGTATCCTGAACTGCCGGAGAAAATCCGTACAGAAAAGGCACTTACTCCTGAAATCGAGGAACTTTTGGTTAAAGTCATTAAAGAATTTAAGACTGAATTCAAGTAATAACAGGAAGCAGGTGATCTTATGGCCACAATGAGAGAAATCAAACGGAGAAAAACGAGTATACAGAGTACTCAGCAGAT
>JAXDZY010000037.1:0-27145 GCA_034086685.1 Lachnospiraceae bacterium | reverse complement strand
CGCTGTCTTTATTATGCCTTGCTGCCTTTGGAGCCGATCATTTTATCATCCCCTCCATGATCGCAATTCCGGGAATTCTGACACTTCTGCGAAAACCGCTTGAAGAAAAAGAAGCAGAAAATCCCGTACAGAAAGATACGAAAAATAGTACAGAAAAGAAAGTGGAAAAGAAAGGCGGTGAAACCATATGTCAATGACTCTGACACAGCAGATTATCACAATTCTGGCGGTAGTCCTGGGAACCATGCTGACCCGCTTTCTTCCGTTTATGATTTTCCCGGCGGGAAAACCCACCCCCGGATATATTCAGTATCTGGGAAAAGTACTGCCGGCCGCAGTATTCGGCATGCTGATCATCTACTGTCTGAAAAATGTCAGTATTTTTGCAGGAAGCCACGCGGTACCGGAACTGATTTCCATTACAGTTGTCATTGCCCTGCATCTGTGGAAACGCCAGATGCTGCTGTCCATAGCAGGCGGGACCGTATGCTATATGCTGCTGGTACAGATGGTATTTTAAGCAGGTACGGTGTATCCGTACCAACTTATTTCAAAGGAGGCTGCTCATTTAACAGCCCCCCTTTTGTCATTTATGCCTTGTATAAAGTTATGGTCTCATAGGGCCTCATCACCAGATAATTGTTTTGCAGGTTCAGTCCATCATAATTTCCAAGTAACCTGTGGTATTTTTTCCAACTATCCGGAAAATCAATCTGCACCATTTCCGAAGACAGATTATTCAGGACTATCATATGTTCATTTTTCCATAACCTCTCAAACGCCAGTATCTGTTCCTCTTCATTCAGAATAAAATGAATTTCTCCTTCCTGAATAATTTTCATGGATTTTCTTAAAGAAATCAGCCTTCGGTAAAAAGCGAGAATTGATGTTTCATCCCACATCTGGGCTTCTGCATTGATTTCTTTCCAGTTATCAGACAACGAAATCCACGGACAGGCATCAGAAAAACCTGCATTTCGTCCTGATGACCACTGTACCGGGCTTCTTCCGTTATCTCTGGATCTGGCCGCCAGAATCTCAAGTGCTTCCTGTTGACTTTTCCCCCGATCCAGAAGAATTTTATAATAATTCAGACTCTCCACATCCTTATATTTATCTATTGCAGTATAATGAGGATTGGTCATGCCCAATTCTTCTCCCTGATAAATATATGGAGTTCCTCTCATCAAATGAATACATGCAGCAAGCATTTTGGCAGATTCTTTCCAGTATTTTCCCTCATCTCCCAGACGGCTTACTATACGCGGCTGGTCATGATTACACCAGAACACCGCATTCCATCCATTTTCCTGCTGCATCCCTTCCTGCCAGATTCTAAACAGATTTTTAAGCTGTTTTCTGTCAGGTTCCATCAACTCCCACTTCTGTCCGTTTTTGTAATCTATTTTTAAGTGATGAAAATTAAAACACATGGACAATTCCTTTTCATCAGGGTTTGAATAACGAATACAGTTTTCAAGTGAGGTGGATGACATTTCCCCCACTGTTATCATATTTTCAATCTGCGTATCGCGCACCAGTTCTTTAAGAAATTCATGCACATGATACCCATCCGTATAAAATCTTCTTCCATCTCCTTCATAATCATCTTCCATTATTTCCGGCTTGGAAATCAGATTCACCACATCAAATCGAAATCCTTTTATTCCCTTCTGTTTCCAGAATCGAATCACATTTTTCAATTCTTCACGAACCTGAGGGTTTTCCCAGTTCAGATCCGCCTGAGTTATATCAAATAAATGCAGATACCATTTTTCAAGAGAAGGTACATATTCCCATGCAGGACCACCGAATTTGGATTCCCAGTTGGTCGGAAGCTGATCCGCGGTTCCTTCTCTCCATATGTAATAATCCTGGTATTTTTTCTCTCCCTCCAGTGCCTTCTGAAACCATTTATGCTGTGTGGATGTATGATTGAATACCATATCCAGCATAATTCCCATATGTCTTCTGTCAGCTTCTGCAATCAGTTCTTCCAGATCTTCCATTGTTCCAAATCTTGGATCTACAGATGTGTAATCGGCCACATCATATCCGTTATCTCTCTGGGGAGAAGGAAAAAACGGTGTTATCCATATATAATCCACCCCCAGGGCCTCCAGATAGTCCAATTTTTCTATAATACCTTTAATATCACCAAGACCGTCACCATTGGAATCCCTGAAAGATTTCGGATAAATCTGATATACCACTTTATCTTTAAAATCTGCCATTCCTGCTCCTCCTGAATTTATTCAAAAGAGATGATCGCTGTTTTCTGATCCCGTACATCGATATCTGTATGCAGTTTTATATTCCGGGCACTTCCCGGTTCTGTAATAATACAGACTGTCACATCAGAATGCCCCGCTTTTCTGATTTTATCACGATCAAATCTAATCAAAACATCACCTGAATGAACTCTCTGTCCTTCTCTTACCAGATACTCAAACCCGTCTCCATTCATATCTACAGTATCAATACCCACATGAAGCAGAATTTCCATGCCATTATCCAATGTCAGCCCGCATGCGTGGCGGGATTTTTCCATGAGCACCGATACAATTCCATCCGCAGGTGCACGAAGTACATTATTCTCAGGAAGGATTGCAACACCTTCTCCCATAATCCCTTCTGAAAACACACCATCTCCCACTTCTTTCAAAGGAATCACTTTCCCGGTCAGATACGGTTTCAGTTCTTTGACAGATTCCTCATTTTTTCCGGAAATACCGGATACATGCTCAGATGATTTCATTTTTGTTTTCCCTGCAGCAACAGTCAGTATAAACGGAACTGCAACAGCAATCACCATACATACCGCAAAACTCATCATATATTGCGGCTGTATTGATAAAATACCTGGAATACCTCCCACACCGATTGCATTGGCAGTAGTTCCTGTTGCCACACAGACAACAGCTGCACATGATGAGCCAATCATACCGCATACAAACGGAAATACATGCTTCAGGTTTACACCAAACATAGCCGGTTCTGTAACACCCAGATAACAGGAAATGCAGGCCGGCACATTCACTTCCTGAGCATCTGCATCTTTTCTCTGAAGAAAAATCATTCCCAGTACTGCAGATCCCTGAGCGATGTTGGACAGAGCAATCATAGGCCACAGCATGGTTCCTGAAAAATCTGCAATCAGCTGCATATCAATTGCATTGGACATATGATGCAGACCGGTAATAACCAAAGGGGCATACACAAAACCGAATACTGCCGCAAAAAGAATTTTCACAGGACCCGTAATACCGGCATACACAACCGCTGAAATAGCAGAACCGATCTTCCAGCCAACAGGGCCAAGAACAAAATGAGCTGCAATCACCGATAACAGTAAGCTGCAAAACGGTACAACAATCATAGAGACAACCTGCGGTGTAATCTTCCGGAAAAATTTCTCCAGATAAACCAGCATAAAAGCTGCCATAATAGCAGGCAATACCTGTGCCTGATAGCCAATCATATTCACTTTGAAGAATCCAAAATCCCATACTGGAATTTCTGCTGCTCCCGCAACACTGTAAGCATTCATAAGCTGCCCCGAAACCAGAGTAAGACCAAGGACGATACCAAGCATCTGAGTTGTTCCCATCTTTTTTGTTACAGACCAGCAGATACCTACCGGAAGCATATGGAAAACTGCTTCTCCAATCAACCACAGAAAACTGTCAACTCCGAACCAGAACTGGCTGATATCGCAGAGTGTTTTCGTCCCATTTTCAAATAAATACAAACTGTCAATACAGTTTCTGAACCCCAGAATCAAACCGCCGGTAATAATTGCAGGGATCAGCGGCGCAAAAATCTCCGCCAGAGCGCTTAGAAGTCTCTGAATCCATGTCTGATTCTGTTTGGCCGCCGCCTTTACAGCGTCTTTTGATACTCCTTCAATACCCGCTTCTGCAACAAAATCATTGTAAAAATCAGCTACTGTATTACCGATAATCACCTGGAACTGTCCTGCCTGCGTAAAACTTCCTTTTACAACCTTCATAGCCTCAATTCCTTCCACATCAGCCTTTGACGGATCATTCAATACAAATCTCATTCTCGTCATACAATGTGATACTGCTGCAATATTGGCTTTTCCTCCCACCAGTCGGAGAAGCTCTTTTGCCTCTTCAGAATATTTACTCATTTTCTTTCCTCCGTTGTTTTCTTCTTGTTTAAACAAGTTTGTAATTACGTTATATCATACATGTTTAAACAAGTCAAGCATTTTTTATTCACTTGTTTAAACATGTATTTCGTTTTTACTTGCATTCCACATGAAAGAACTATATAATATATCAGACAGAACCCATCAGGTAGGAATTCATAAATGTTTCCTCTTTTCATACCAACAGGTTCAACATCAGCCCAGCCAAAAGGAATGAAAAATATGCCAAAATCAAAGTTTGAATTAATTTACAAAGATTTAAAAAGAAAGATCGAAGATCAGCAATATCCTTATCAGGAATTACTTCCTTCCGAAAATACCATGGTAACCATCTACAACTGCTCCCGCAACACGATCCGCCGGGCAGTCAGTCAGCTGATTGAACAGGGATATGTGCAGTCTCTGCATGGAAAAGGTGTTCGTGTTATTTACCAGCCCGTTGACCAGACATCATTTACCATTGGCGGAATCGAGTCTTTCAAAGAATCAGCCACCCGCAACCATCGTAAATACCATACAGAAGTGGTGCAGTTTACAATAATTACAAGCGATCAGAGAATTTCCGGTAAAACCGGTTTTCCTGTCGGAGAAGAACTTTATTATATTCAACGTATCCGGTATCTGGAAGATAAAGCTCTGATTCTGGATATCAATATGTTTTTAAAAAACTGCGTCCCCGGGCTTACCCGTGAGATTGCAGAAACGTCTATTTATGAATATATTGAAAATGAACTGAATATGTCTATTGTGACCAGCAAACGCCGGATGACTGTAGAACGTGCTACGGAAATTGATGAAAAATATCTTGAATTGAACGATTACAATTGTCTTGCTGTTATTTCAAGCCAGACTTATAATGCGGATGGAATCATGTTTGAATACACGCAATCAAGGCACCGGCCTGACTATTTCTGTTTTCAGGACACTGCCACCAGAAAGCATTAAAAAAGAGGCTGCTCACAGCCCCTTTTTTATGATTCAGTTTACAATCTGTCCTGTGGTTTAGAATTCCCCCGTTAGCATTTTTCCATTAGAATTTCTCCAGATGAACCTTTTCCATGGGAAGCTGGTCCGTATGGCGTTTAATGGGATGTTTTTCCGGTATTCCCAGGGAAAGGATTGCTTCCAGACGGTATGTACCGGGAAATCCCAGACATTCTCTTACATAGTCCTCCGTGCTTCTGCCGTCAGGTGCTTCCCTCAGACGTCCCTGGATCCAGCAGCTGCCGATTCCCAGGCTGTCCGCCATCAGGTGCATGTATGCCATGGCAATGGAGCAGTCCTCAGTCCATACATCCTGTTCCGTTTCGTCGGCAATCACAACAATGGCACAATCTGCATTTTCCAGCATTTTTGCGGAACCGGTTCTGCATTCTGATAATTTTTTCAGTGCTTCTTTTCTCTGAACCACAATAAATTCCCAGGGCTGTTTTCCACGGCCGGTGGGTGCCGCCAGACCGGCCTGCAGAATCATCTCCAGCTTATCCCCGGGTATATGCTCCCCGGTATACTCTCTTACACTTCTTCGATTCAGCATCATATCAAGCAATTCCATCATATTCCTCCATTTCCGCCTCCGCTCAGCCGGAAGCTTCTGTAATCTTATGTTATTATATAATTGATGCAGCCGTCTGCTTCCCGGCAGTTACTGCCGGGTCGGCAAATCTTACTGGTTTTTCTGCGCTATGGGCAGCTGCGCCAGTACAATGGCAAAAAACATCAGGAAACAGCCGGCCAGTTCTCTGGCGCTTAATGCCTGATGCAGGATCAGCCAGCCGGCCAGCGCAGATACTACGGATTCCAGACACAGAATCAGGGATGCCACAGTAGGATTCATATCCTTCTGGCCTACAATCTGCAGAGTATAGGCAACACCGCAGGAAAGCACGCCCGCATACAGAATGGGAACCCATGCCGCCAGAATATCACTGAGCACAGGGGTTTCAAAAAGAAACATCATAATGCCGGAAAGCAGTCCGCATACAAAAAACTGAATACAGGACATAATTACTCCATCCCCTTTTGGTGAAAAATAATCAATCACCAGTATATGAATGGAGAACAGTACCGCACAGATCAGTACCAGCAGATCACCAAACGACAGGGCAAATGAATTTTCTGTCATGCAGAGCAGGTACAGACCCACCACAGACAAAGCCACGCTGATCCATACCACAAAAGATACCCTCTTTTTGAAAAAAAGTCCCATAACAGGAACAATTACCACATACAGGGCAGTAATAAAACCTGCTTTCCCTACTGTTGTATAGGAAATACCAAACTGCTGAAAATTACTGGCTGCAAACAGGGCGATACCACAGCAGATTCCTCCCAGAACCTCTGTCCGTGTCACATGCAGTGCTTCTTTAAAGGGCAGTTTTTTTCCGCCATCACTGTCTCCGCTGTTTTCTCTGAATTTCAGATTTCTCAGAAAAACGATGCACGGGATCAGTACCAGTCCGCCGATCATGCTGCGGACCGCATTAAATGTAAATGCTCCCACATAATCCATACCCACGCTCTGGGCAACAAAAGCAACGCCCCAGATTACGGCAGTCAGCAGCAGCAAAAGTGAATTACGTATCTGTGTCTTTCTCATAAGTCCAATCCTCTCTTTAGTAAAATTCACATAACTGAATAATTATACAGGTTTCCGCCGTCTTTTACAAGAATCGATTATTCTGTTTTCTGCCCATGCTTTCCTGATGCGGAGCTGTTTAAATACCGTTAAGAAACTGCAGAATCCCCAGATGAAGTACCCATGCCACCTTTTCCTGATAGGAATCCTGAATCAGCAGTTCTGCTTCCCGGGGATTGCTCAGAAAACCGCATTCTGCAATAACCAGGGGAACAGATGTGTGCAGAAGCAGATAATAATTGTCATTTGCCTTGGCCAGCCTGCGGTTGTCAATCTCTTCCAGTCCATCAAAAGAAGCCTGCAGACACTCCGCCGCCCGTTTTCCCTCCTCCGATGCTTTATAATAAAATACCTGGGGACCGCATACAGAGCTTTCGTGATAACTATTCTGGTGAATGCTGACCACCAGATCCGGCAAAGTACTTTCAATGATGGAAACCCGGGCATTCATATCCGACATTTTTTTATTGGATGCAGATGCATCATAAAGAGGTTCATCCGACGTTCTGGTGAGAACAACTCTGACATCCTCTTCCTCCAGATAAGTTTTCAGTTTCTGCACAATGGCCAGATTAATATCCTTCTCCTTTGCATCATTGCATCCGATTTTCCCAGGATCAGAAGCACCATGTCCCGCATCCAGAACCACGCAGTATCCGCTGCCGGAAACAGAAGTTTTCGCACTGCCTCTGTTTTCTGATGCAGTATACTGCCCGTAAGCCCCCACACTGCCTGCGGTAAAACCGCTTCCGGAATCAGAACCGGCTCCTGTATAAATTTCATTCCCTGCACGGAAACCGGTCTGCAGATTGATCACCGCCACCAGAAACAGCATAATTACCCCCATTAACAGTTCACAGAAGCTGCGCCTTTCTGCATATTCTTTTTCATCTGTATTTTTCCATTCTGATAATTTCCATTCCGGCAACTTCCACTCTGACAAAATGAATCCCCCTGAACGGATATGTTCTTTAATCATATGCGTAAAAAAACAGATTCATACGCTGCCGGATAACAGTGAACTCAGCCTATACCAGTATCACATTTTCATGCTTTCGGTATGGCCCGTGTACTTCCTCATCCGTGATGATCAGTGCATCAGAAAAATCTGCAAATGTAACCGATGAAATTTTATCGAATTTGGAGCTGTCACATACCACGTAACAATTTCTGGTGTGTTTAACAGCTGTCTCCTTTACTGCCCCTTCCTGTACATCAGGCGTGGTAAATCCCTCATGTACGGTTACGCCGTTTGTTCCGAAGAATCCTTTTGTAAAATGAAATCTGGTCAGATATTCACAGGTCTGTGCTCCTGCCAGAGCCTCTGTCCTCTCCTTGAGCATTCCGCCGGGCATATAAACCTGATATCCCATGCTGCACAGTTTTCTTGCATGGACAATTGCATTGGTGACAAATACTGTATTTTTACTGGATAAATAATCCACAATAAAACCTGTAGTAGTTCCTGCATCCAGATACACAAGATCCTCATCCGTGATCAGAGAAGCCGCATACATGGCAATCTGTTTCTTCTTATCCCGGTTCAGATCCGCTCTTTCCGATACGGAAGAATCTGCCGTTATATTTCCGGAAGCAGACACCGCTCCTCCGTGAACTTTTATCAGAAGCTCTTTTTTGTTTAAATCATTCAGATCTCTCCGAATCGTTGATTCAGAAGCATTCAGAAGCGTCATCAGCTCCTGAACCGATACTCCCCCATTCTGATCAACCAGTTTCAATATCTGTTTTTTCCGTTCTTCTGTTAACATCCTTACCCCTCCAGGATTTAGTTGAAGTATTTTGAAGTGTACTTCCTGTAATGACCGTTTTTGACTCTTTTATTATAAGATGGAACACTGCTTTTGTCAAAAAATATATTTGGTACATATTCAATTTCAACAATTTCAATTGATTTTTTACGTCAAAATCCTGTTTATTATTTTTGACTGATTTTGATTGACTATGAATGATTTTGATGGTATTATGTTTTCATAAACAACCACAAACATTCACATTCGTTCATCCCTGATGATCGAGACACAAATATTTCAATAAATACATGAAAGGAGCAAATCACATGATTTACACTGTAACCTTTAACCCTTCTCTCGATTACATCGTAACTGTAAAAGATTTCAAATTGGGCATGGTAAATCGCACCTGTGAGGAGATTATGTTCCCCGGCGGAAAAGGAATCAATGTTTCCATCGTCCTGAAGAATCTGGGCATGGAAAGTACTATTCTCGGATTCACTGCCGGATTTACCGGTAAAGAAATCCAGAGACGTGTTACTGAGATGGGCTGCCGTGAAGAACTTATTTCCATTCCAAATGGTCTTTCCCGCATCAATCTGAAGCTTCGTTCCAACGAAGAAAGTGAAATCAACGGTATGGGACCTGTCATCGACGGAGAAGCCATCAAAGCACTGTATGAAAAGCTGGATACGCTGAAAGAAGGCGATGTTCTGGTTCTGGCAGGAAGTATTCCTTCCTCCATGCCTGAAACCATGTACAGTGATATTATGAAATTTCTGGAAAACAAGGGCGTAATGATCGCAGTTGACGCCACCAGAGATCTGCTGGTGAATGTACTTCCCTACCATCCCTTTGTTATCAAACCCAATAATCATGAACTGGGTGAAATTTTCAATGTCACTCTGAAAGATAAAAACGATGTTATCGTTTATGCTAAAAAACTGCAGGAACAGGGAGCACGCAATGTGCTTGTTTCCATGGCAGGCGACGGTGCTGTTCTGGTTGCTGAAGATGGCTCGGTGTACACCAGCGAGGCTCCGAAGGGTAAAGTGGTCAATTCTGTAGGTGCCGGTGATTCCATGGTTGCCGGTTTCGTATACGGATACCTGACCTCAAAAGATTATAAAACCGCTTTTAAAATGGGTATCTCCTGCGGAAGCGCCAGTGCTTTTTCAGAAAACCTGGCAACAAAACCGGAGGTTGAAGCCATTTTAAATACATTAACTTTTTAACCTTTCAATTTTTCATTAAGATCAAAGGGGGATCTGACTATGAAAATTACTGATTTACTGGCTGCGGAAAGCGTATGCCTCAACGGTTCTGCCAAAGATAAGGCTGATGTGCTGAATCAGATGGTAGATTTAATGGCCGCAAGCGGCAAGGTCTCTGACAGAGATATTTACCTGAAAGCTGTATTTGCAAGAGAAGAAGAAGGAACAACCGGTGTCGGTGACGGCATCGCAATTCCTCACGGCCGCTGCAGCGGCGTCAGCAGACCCGGTCTGGCTGCCATGGTGCTGCCGGCAGGTGTTGAATATGAAGCTCTGGATGACGAACCTGTCAACCTGATTTTCCTGATTGCAGCTCCCGAAGGAGCAGGCAGCGTACATATTGATATTTTAAGTAAGCTGTCCACCATGCTCATGGACGACGATTTCACTGATTCATTGAGAAAAGCAAAGACAGTGGATGAATTCCTGAAAATCATTGATAATGCAGAATCAGCAAAAGATGAAGCCGATGCTGCAAAGGAAGAAGCTGCAAAAAACACCAATCTGGCTGCAGATAAAGCCAGTGCAAAACAAGTGCTGGTTCTGGCAGTTACTGCCTGCCCTACGGGTATCGCTCATACCTACATGGCAGCAGAAAGCCTTGAAAAAGCAGCAAAGAAGATGGGCTGTCTGGTAAAAGTTGAAACCAGAGGTTCAGGCGGTGCCAAAAATGTACTTACCGACGAAGAAATTGCTGCTGCAGACGGTATCATCGTAGCTGCAGATACCAATGTTCCCATGGATCGTTTCGATGGCAAAAAACTCATCGAATGTCAGGTTTCCGATGGTATCAACAAAGCCGAAAAACTTATCGGCAGCATCATGGAAGGTGACGCACCTGTGTACAAAACAGCTGCCGGGGCAAAGAAAAATACTTCCTCTCCTTCCAAAGGCGGTGCGGGACATGCCATCTACAAGCATCTGATGAATGGTGTATCCCACATGCTTCCTTTCGTTGTAGGCGGCGGTATTCTGATTGCCATTGCTTTCCTGATCGATGGTCTCTGTGTGGATCTGTCCAGCCTCCCTGCCAACGCGGATGAAGCTGCAAAAATCGGAGCTGAATTCTCCAAAGCGGATTTCGGTACCATCAATCCTGTTGCCGCCATGTTTAAAGGAATCGGCGGCACAGCATTCAGTTTCATGCTTCCGATTCTGGCAGGCTTTATTGCCATGAGTATTGCTGACCGCCCCGGTCTTGCCGTAGGTTTTGTAGGCGGCGCCATTGCTGCTAACGGTACTTCCGGTTTTCTGGGTGCACTCGCTGCCGGTTTTATCGCAGGTTACCTGGTAAATCTGTTAAAGAAAGTATTTGATAAACTGCCCGACGCACTGGACGGCATCAAACCGGTACTTCTTTATCCGGTATTCGGCGTACTGCTTATGGGACTTTGCATGAACTTTATCATTGAACCTGTCGTAGGTATCCTGAATACTGCACTCAATAATGGTCTTGGCAGCTTAACCGGTGCCAATGCAGTTCTCCTGGGTATGATCCTGGGCGGCATGATGTCCATCGATATGGGCGGTCCTTTCAATAAAGCAGCCTATGTATTCGGTACAGCATCCATTGCTGCCGGAAATTACAATATCATGGCAGCGGTTATGATCGGCGGTATGGTTCCTCCCTGTGCAATCGCACTGGCAACTATCCTGTTCAAAAATAAATTCACCGAACAGGAACGTAAATCCGGCCCTACCAACTTCGTAATGGGTCTGTCCTTTATCACAGAAGGTGCTATTCCTTTCGCAGCATCCGATCCTCTGCATGTACTTCCTTCCTGCATCATCGGTTCTGCACTGGCAGGCGGCCTGTCCATGGCATTCAACTGTACACTGATGGCTCCTCACGGCGGTATCTTCGTATTCCCCGTAGTAGGAAATGCCCTCATGTATGTGGTTGCACTGGTGGCCGGTACAATCGTTGGAGCCGCACTTCTGGGTGTATTGAAAAAAACTGTTGCAGAATAGGATATTCTGCCTGAATTACGCTGATGATCTGCTTTGCAGAACATTCAAATAGATAATTTTCCACATGCATCAGAAAGCACCGCTCAGCATATCTGATGCAAAAGGCCTGAGAAACCACTTCTGTAAGCTTCTCAGGCCTTTTTACCATTAAGTATTTTTATAAAATCTCCAGATCCTTTGATACGGAATTCAATACTTTGACACCATCTTTTGTCACCAGACAAAGATCTTCAATCCGTACTCCGAATTCACCGGGCAGATAAATGCCGGGTTCACAGGAAAATATCATACCTTCTTCCACAACTCCGGTATTTACCATACCCACATCACCATATTCATGAACTTCTTTCCCGATGGAATGACCGAGACGATGTGTAAAATAAGGACCGTATCCTGCATCTTCAATGACCTTTCTGGCCGCCGCATCAATATCGCAGAAACGCACACCGGGGCGGATTGCCGCTTCTCCGGCCTCATTGGCTCTGCGAACGATCTCATAAATCTCCCGCTGTTTCTTTTCTGCCTTTTTGAAAAAGAAAGTCCTGGTCATATCAGAACAGTAACCATCCTTTCTGCACCCGATATCAAATAAAACACAATCTCCTTCTTTCACAACCGTATTATCCGGTTCATGATGAGGATCTGCAGCATGGTCTCCAAAGCTTACAATCGCATCAAAAGAAAAGCCCTCTGCACCTTCTTTCAGATAGATTCCAAGCAGCTTATCCGACAGTTCCTTCTCGGTGATGCCTTCTTTAACCATATTTTTAATCTGCAGCATACTGCGGTCATTGATCTGTGAAGCAATCTCCATCAGCTTCTGTTCTTCCTCATCCTTTTTCGCACGCACGGAATCCACCAGAACAGATGCATTCACATAAGAACTTCCTGCACGCTGAGCCTGCAGCTCCAGCAGAAATTCAGCTGCCATCTTCTTATCAACGCCCAGCGGTTTATCAGAATCTGTATACTGCGCTGCCATAACAGCTCCCCGTACTTCATCCGAATAAAAAACAATCAGCTCCTGCGGGATCTTTTCCGCTGCAAAAAGCCGGTTTAAAAACAGGCGGACAGTACCATCCGTCTTTAAAAGTAATGCCAGAAAACGCTCTCCCGGCTGAATCATCTCACCGGTCAGATAATCAATGGCATAGGAATCCGTAATCAGTATCTGCGGAATATCCTGTGCTTTCATAGCTTCAATTACAGAATTGATTCTTCTTTCGTTCATACGATTGGCCTCCCTGTTAATGAATCATCTGAATCATACCAGAAAAAGGATCAGATTTCAACTTTCTGTATCTCTTCTCTGCAGTGCATCCTTCCTGCAGCTTCCCGCCAGGGCACCACAAAACCTGCTCCATGTGCACAGAAGACAGATCCTGCAGGATTATCCAGATCCTGTTCCGGACGATATCCGGACGCCTCAATCACCTCATCCGTATTATGACATGGGCGATAACCTGTCACAACAAACTGAACGCTTCCGCGTCCTCCGGTATAAGAAGCCAGCTCCATGGGATAATCCATGAAACAGGCAGCCGGCCCATCCCCCTTCAGCACCGCCATCTCTCCATCCATCTCAAAAGGCTCAAAATGACCGTTTCTCTGCTGAATATCCGACATGGCTTTTCCAATATTCTCCGAAGGAACTGTAATAGTAAACTCATACCAGGGTTCAAGGAGAACCGCCTCACCCTTTTCCCGTGCCTGCATGAGTCCGTGGCGGACTGCACGATATACTGCTTCTCTGAAATCTCCGCCTTCCGTGTGTTTCAAATGTGCGCGTCCCGTTATCAGAGTAAATTTCACATCTGTAACAGGGGCTCCTGTCAGAACCCCCTTATGCTCTTTCTCTGTTATATGTGTCATAATGAGACGCTGAAAATTCAAATCCAGCACATCTGTGCTGCAGATACTGGCTGTCTCAATTCCGCTTCCTGCAGGAAGCGGTTCCATCAGAAGATGAGCTTCCGCATAATGCCTGAGAGGTTCATAATGTCCGCTTCCTGTTACCCCTGCGCTGATTGTCTCCCTGTACAGAATACGGCAGGGTCCGAACTCCACTTTCAAACCGAATCTGGTCTCAAACTGGTATTTCAGAATTTCAAGCTGAATCGGCCCCATAATATGCACCTGAATCTCTTTCAGCTGAGTATCCCAGTAAACTTTTAAAGCCGGTTCCTCCTCTTCCAGAATCCTGAACAGTCCCAGCAGCTTCCTCTCATCACATCCATCCGGTACTGATGCAGCCGCAGTCAGAACCGGTTCCGTGTCATATTCACACCTGTTTGTATCTGTTCCAAGGCCATCTCCCGGCCATGTATGCGACAGTCCTGCTGCCGCACATATCATCCCCGGCGCCACCTCTGAAACGACCTGAAATCTTCCCCCATGATACAGCCTCAGTTGATTGACTTTTTCCTCCGTCACCGGATTTCCATAGGAAACCATATCCTTCACCTTCAGAGAACCTCCTGTCACTTTGAAAAATGTCAGCCGCTCTCCCTGAGAATCATGCAGAATCTTATATACCCGACCGGAAAACTCTTTTCCGTATACGCACACCGGAAGCAGCCATGAAAGTCCGCGAAGAAGATCCGAAACTCCCTGTCTCTGCAAAGCAGATCCCATAAAACAGGGGAACAGCTTTCTCTCCCAAAAAGCAGCCTGAACAGCTTTTTTCCAGTCTTCCGGTGTATAATCCTCTTCCAGAAAATGATTCATCAGCTCTTCATCACATAAAGCAATTTCTTCCAGCATAGTTCCGTCTGAAAAATCCCCCTGAAAAAGGCCGCTCCGGGAAAAATCCACAATCTGCTCCGAAAGCCTTCTTCTCATCTGTTTCACGAGTGCTTCATATCCTGCGGTATCCCGATCCATCTTATTCAGAAAAATAAACACCGGAATTTTATAGTGTTCCAGAAGTCTCCATATATTCTCCGTATGGCCCTGTACTCCATCTGTGCCACTGACAACCAGAATGGCCGCATCCATGATGCTCATGGCCCGTTCCATCTCCGGCGTGAAATCCATATGACCCGGGGTATCCACCATGGTACAGCAATGTCTGCAGCTTCCGCTTTCAGCGTCTCCCTCCAGTTCAAACCGGGCCTGTTTGGAAAAAATCGTAATTCCTCTGCTGCGCTCCATCTCATTATCATCCAGAAAGCAGTTTTTATGATCCACACGCCCGAAGCTGCGGATAGCTCCTGTTTCATATAAAATTGCCTCCGTCAAAGTTGTTTTTCCGGCATCTGCATGAGCCATGATACCCAATACCACATGATTGACCTGTCCCATTTTTTACCTCGTTCCTTAACTTAAGGAGCAGCCCCGGCGGAGCTGCTCCCATTTACCTGTAAATTCGCATAACATCTGCTGACTGCAGAATACAATTCAAAACATATCCATATGGACGAAATTACTGCTTTCCAAGATATGACTCAATGCTGTCCCAGACTTCCTTATTGTCCATGCCGATCCTCCAGAAAGCAACTCCTGCCACAGAATACTGTGATACCACTTCCAGCTTGGCTTCCAGCGATCTGACATCTTCGATCCATATTCTCTGCTTACCATGTTCCAGTGGAATCTCAACATAATACTGGCCGATACTTTCATCCCACTCCGGTGTCACTCCGGCTTTATTGACCAGCTTTTCCACTTCATCCATGGAAACAGCAACAGACTCCAGAGAATACCTTTCATATTCTGAATTGCCGTCTTCACGGATCTCAGCACCCGGTGCAGCATCCTCTTCCGGTATTTCTGTCCATACACGGGTATAGAACGGAAGACCACTGATAATTTTTTCCTCCGGAACCATCTCAAGTGCTGCTATAATCCCCTCTTCCACATACGGCAGTGAGGATACGGAACCTGCTTCTGATCCCTGCCAGTGCTCGTCATAACCCATAAGCACCACATAATCAGCCAGACGCCCCTGCTCCTCCATATCATAACAGTACTTGACAAACGTCGGATTGGCATTATCTACAGAAAGAACAAGTCCCTCCTTACGGCACTCAATGGACAATTCCCGCAGAAACTGTATAAAATCTGCTCCGCATGAATCGGTTACATACTCAAAATCCACATTGATTCCATCTGCATTTACTGCTTTCACGTCTTTGACAAGACTCTTTACCAGATTCTGACGCACAGAATTACAGCCCAGAACCTGCCCGATGCTCATCTCGCTGCTGAAATCGTCAACCAGAATCCAGACTTCCATACCCTTTTCATGAGCTTTTCTGACATAATCCGCACTGGACAGATTCCGATAGGTTCCATCGTTGCTTGCCAGCGCAAACCAGGCAGGAGAAATCACATTGATCCCCTTTGTATCAGCAGTCAGAGCATCAAACTGTTTATTACCCGATACATTCTCCATATCATGCCACGCAAGACAGATCGGTTCGTCTCTTCTGATACTGGTATATACAGGCTCTTCAAGTACAGATTCGATCTGAACCGCCTTTTCCGTGTCCATATCCAGACAGTCCAGCAGCATATATCCGCTGAAACCATCCGGTGTACGAACCTGTGCCCACTTACTGTGTTCCACAAGAATCTGCACCTGATCCCCTGACTGAACTTCTGTGAGAACAGCACTTTTAAAACCACCCAGTACGCGAACCTGTGTATCCCGGCTCACAGTTATCTGACGAATCTCTTTCCCCGCTTTATCAATATAAATCCGGCCCGGTTCCTCAAATACGGATATCTCTATATCCAGATACTTTTTCAGACAATCCAGTGACAGATACAACCGGTCTTCCTCAGACAGAACCATACTGCTGTCAGATACGGATTCCTCATAAATCTTTTCCGCATTGGTGAACAGAAGACGATCGTCCTGACCATCCCAGTAAAAGCGCTTATCCAGTTCTGACCGAACCAGTTCCATGGGAAGATAATATACTCCTTCCCGTACAGCGGCATTCTCTTCACACTTTTTGTCGTTCACAAAAACTGCAGCCTCTCCGTCTGAAACTCCGAAAAAATCATTCAGATCCGCTCTCTCATCTGTGGCAATAATCGACTCGTATACACTGCAGCCGGACAGTACCAGCAGGCATGACATCACAAGCAACACTGTTTTTAATACTTTCCTCATATCGTACTCCATAAATCAAATACATTCCGGCATACCGGGCAGATACTGACAGGCACAACTGACCGCTTCCCATCCGCTCCGGATATGATATCTCCTGATTCAGTATAACATATTGCTTTGTATTACACAAACCAAGGATGCATAAATAAACAAAAACCTTACAGTTCGGGACAGGTATTCCGCAGGCAAAACCTGCATCTGCGGTTTCATGCTTCTGGTCTGTGTCTCTCTGCTTCCTTACCGTACTCCTCCTGACTGCACGCGCCCGGGCCCCGGCCTGATATCGTCTCTTTTCCCGGACTTACTGCATCAGCATTTCCTCACCCTGTCAAAACAGATCTCCACCAGTCTTCCGCTTTCATCCAGAATATAATCTCCCATATAAGAGCCGCATTCCCTGATGCAGCAGACATTGGCAATACGTGCGGAAGATGCTCTTTTCCCGGAAAGTTTCAGAGTAATCCCCTGCTCATTGTAAGCTTCCAGATCATCCTTCATCCTTTCGTATACCTCCATATTTCTCCTGCGTATATCATCTTCATGCAAAGAACTGCAGGAAGAATACCTGCTCCTTTTCATCCAATCCCCTCCAAACAAAACCCTGTAATAAATTCTAATCCTCATGCAGGCTGCCACAGGAAATCCACCTGCATATCCGTGTGCCATGGCTGAAATACTGCGTGATCTGTATCAATTCATGATCTATACCCAATTTCAGACAGATCTGTCTGAGCGGACGGATAAAAATTCGTTCTGTTTCTGCATGTATTCTGCCGCAGGAAGCTGGTCCGCAATACTATTCTGCCTGAACTCCTTTCTTTTATATTCAGCTTCCATAGTCAGACTATATCATAAATCCTTTTTCTTGTCAAATTATTTTTATAGTCTTTTTATACCTGAATATTGCACCATTTTCCTGGGCCCTGCTGCAGATTCCTCTCATTTCCTTTGCATTCCTGATGAAGATACGTTATAATAGAAGCAGTGGCTACATAAAAGGTTTCAGACTGATCATTCAGCACCTGAGCACCTGATTTTATTGAAAGGAGACACAGTATGCATATTGAGAAAATCAATGACAACCAGATTAAATGCATTCTGTCCCAGCGTGATCTGCTTGCCAGAGAACTGGACCTGAGCGAACTCGCATACGGTACGGAGAAAGCCCGTTCTCTGTTCCGTGAAATGATCGAACAGGCTCACGATGATTTCGGTTTCGAAGCAGAAAATACCCCTCTGATGGTAGAAGCAATTCCCGTTTCCAGGGATAGCATTATACTGATTATTACACGAATGGATAACCCGGACGAGCTTGACACCAGATTTTCCAGATTCAGCTCCATGTCCGGTGATGATATATCAGACGACAATGATTTTTCCAACGGTGCAGATGATATTCTGGATATGTTCCGGTCCGCATCAAAAAAAGAAGCAGACAGTGATATCGTCGATGATTCCCCGGATGATTCATTTTTCCGAAATGCTGCCGAAGAATTCCATGAACTGTCCTCTCAGCTGGCTGATCTGGCAAGGAGTTTTTCAGGAGAAATTCCTGACGGAAGTGACGAGCGGACTCCTGACCGGACAGAGAAACAGGCTTCATCTGTTTTGGACAAGCCTGTTAATCTCATGCGTATTTATGCCTTCGAAAAACTGGACGATCTTCTGGAAATCTCCGGTATTTTGCATCCCATTTATAATGGTGTAAATTCTCTGTATAAAGATACGGTTTCTTCAACCTATTTCCTGGTGATATATCAATCCCACCATACTCCCGCCGATTTCAACAAGGTCTGCAATCTGCTTTCTGAATACGGACAGCGTGTAAAAGGCTCCTGTGCCAGAGAAGCATATTATGCGGAGCATTACAGCTGCATCGTTTCACAGACTGCTCTGCAGCGCCTGTACCTGTTCTGATTACTTCACATACCAAAGCACTACAAAAAGAGCCGGTGTTCTGATTTCCAGAACTTCCGGCTTTTTCTGTATCCTGCAGGATCCGTATAAATAATAATCCTGTATCAGACTGCATCAATCAGCTTTTGTTGCAAGATATTTGTTGATCATATTCACAAGCGGATCAACATCCATTCCGTGAACCATGGCAGCTTCTTCCAGTGATTCCATTGCAGATGAGGGGCAGCCTACGCAATGCATGCCGGCACTCATAAGAATTGCAATGATACCGGGATCAATCTGAACCAGATCACCGATCAGAATGCTTTTATCAATCTGTTTAGCCATAATATATTCCTCCTGATATAAAATTCCTGATACTCAGCTAATTATATTACAATAAGGAATTTTATGCAACAGAAAAGATTTCCACTTGCAATATCCGTGCTGATGTATTACAATGAACTCAGATGACACGGGATGTGTGCCCGTTGCATGAATTTAATAAGGAGGGGTTTCAATTATGGCATATGTAATTACTGACGATTGCGTAAGCTGCGGTTCCTGCGCTGACGCATGTCCTAACGACGCTATCACCGAAGGTGAAGACAAGTACGTGATCAACGCTGACGACTGCTTAGACTGCGGTACATGCGCTGACGAATGTCCTAACGACGCTATTAAATCCGAAGAATAATTTCTTATCGCAGGATACATAGTATCCGGTGGTCCGATTCGTGATTTACCGAATAGCAATGGAAGAGGCTGTTGGATTTCATATCTTACAGCCTCTTTTTATGTGCATACGGTTCCAAAAACAGGCATATCCTACCTTCTTCCGTTTCGATTCTCCCTGCTTTGATATACCTGTTCAGATTCTTCTGTATCTTTTTCTCCGTTTTCGCCGTCCAAACAGACCGGGGCTTCTGGCCGCCGCCGCCTCATACCGTGCTCTGTTACCCTGCTGTATGGCCCGCATGGACTCGTCCAGCCTGCGAAAACGCTCTTCCTGCCTGCTTTCCGAAGAATCCATAAGTCTTTGTATTTCCGGAAGCAGATCCTCCTCCAGCTGACGGCTGACGGCTTTTATAAGACCCGGATTATTACACAGCATGGCCTGGGCTACAATACGCGTCATTACAGCCTGAAACCGGTCCATTCGGGTTTCAGGGGTATCTGCTTCATCCGGTATCTTCCTGTCTGCAGGTATTACATCCGGATTCCGGGGCTTTGTCTCAGCACCGGGCGTATCATCCGGCGAAGGGATTTCTGCCGGCGGAAGAGGATCCGGTTCAGGCACGGCTTTCGGTACAGGTTCCGGTGCAGTTTTCGGAATTTTAACAGGATCACTGTTCTTTCCAGGCGATACTACAACAGCCTGTCCGGGAGAATCCAGATGTTCACCTCTCAATTCCCTGTTCTGTTCTCCCGTTTCCTTTTTCAGAGGGATTTCCGTAAAAACCGGCTCCGGGGGCTCCTCACCGGACAGAATGGCACGGATGGCCCTGAGCTGATATCCCCTCTCTTTCATATCCTTTATCTGACTGAAAATTCTGAGATGCTCTTCTGTATAATAACGGTGTCCCATTTCATTTCTTGGAATGATCATACCGAGTTCCTCTTCCCAGTAACGAAGTACATGAGCTTCTACCGCCAGAAGACGGGAAGCCTCAGAAATCTGATAATGATATCCACTCATCGCTGTCCCCTTTCGAAGCTGATGTTCAGTCTTTTCAGACTGACAGTTACCAATCTTCTATCTGAGTATAACACAAATGGGCGGCTCATTTTCCAGACTCTGAGGCTTTCTAAAAAATTTATTTTGCTAAATTGGCAAATTTTGTATATTCCGGTAACCAGGCCAGCTTCACAGTACCTGTCGGACCGTTACGCTGCTTGGCAATAATGATCTCCGATACGTTTTTCTCATCGGAATCCTTATTATAATAATCATCACGATAAATAAACATAACCACGTCTGCATCCTGCTCAATAGCACCTGATTCACGCAGATCAGACAGCATGGGACGATGATCATTTCTGGTCTCACAGGCACGGCTCAGCTGCGACAGCGCAATAACCGGACATTCGATTTCCCGGGCAAGAGCCTTTAAGGAACGAGAAATCTCGGAGATTTCCTGCTGTCTGTTATCTCCGTTTTTACCGGAACCGGACATAAGCTGCAGATAATCGATCATAACCAGCTTCAGATCATATTCCAGCTTGAATTTCCGGCACTTACTGCGCAGTTCGCTGACAGAAATACCGGGGGTATCATCTATGATCAATCTGGAAGTTCCGATGTTTCCCGCACTCTCAACCAGTTTCTCCCAGTCCGACTCCGACAGTTTGCCGTTACGCATATTCTGAGAATCCACATTGGCATCCATGGCCAGCATACGGTTTACCAGCTGCTCCTTGGACATCTCCAGACTGAATATGGCACAGCACAGATTCTGACGAATTGTTACGTTGTGGGCAATATTCAGTACAAAGGCGGTTTTTCCCATGGATGGACGCGCAGCAATCAGTACAAGATCCGAAGGCTGAAGTCCGGAAGTCTGGTAATCCAGATCCGTAAATCCCATGGGAATCCCGGTAACCGCAGCCCGGTTGCGGGAAGCGATCTCAATCTTGTCAAGAGCATTCAGTACCACCTGACGAATAGGAACAAAATCACCGGAGTTTCTTGTTTTCAGCAGTTCAAATATGGAGCGTTCCGTCTCCTCCAGTATGGTATCCGCGCTTTCTTTTCCCTGATAGCACAACGCATTGATGGTATCATTAATCCTGATCACCTTTCGAAGCAGCGCCTTCTCATATACGATCTGGGCATATTGCTTTATATTGCCGGAAGTAATGAAACCCATCATCAGTTCCTTGACAAACTCAAGGCTGGCTGTCTCAGGTGACACGTCTTTTTCCTTCAGACGCTCCTGCACGGTAATCATGTCAACCGGTTCTCCCTGATTGACCAGCTCCACCATACATTCAAACACAACACCGTACTGGCGGTTATAAAAATCATCCCCGGTCAGTATCTCCGATGCGGAAATAACCGCATCCCGGTCCATAAGCATGGCTGCAATTACAGAACGTTCAGCCTCCGCACTGTTGGGCGGAATCCGTTTGATTACCTCTTCATCCATTCTATCTTTTCATCCATTCTATCGTTTGCGATCTGTTGCTCCGGACGAAGTCCGGAAATTACTGTTTTTCAGACACATGTACCCTGAATTCACCAATTACATCCTTATGCAGTCTGATTTTGATAATATGCATGCCACAGGTCTTCAGAGGTTCATCGATCAACAGTTTTTTCTTGTCAATTACCAGATTCTTCTGGGTTTTGGCTGCAGCTGCAATCTCCTTTGCGGAAACAGAACCGAAAACTCTGCCGCCTTCGCCGGTTTTTACCTGTACTTCAATCGTCATATCTTTCAGCTTTTCAGCCAGTTCCTTGGCCTCAGCCAGCTCCTGAGCTGCCTGTCTGTCTTCTTTCTGCTTCTGCAGCTTCATATTGTTCATATTGGTATTGTTAGCTTCCACACCCAGCTTTTTCGGCAGAATATAATTTCTTGCATATCCGTCATTTACATTAACCAGCTGTCCTTTTTTACCAAGGGATTTTACATCCTGTAATAATATTACTTTCATCTAAATTACTCCTTCTTCTGTCATATCATGTAATGTTACTTTTACATATTCCATGGCTTCATCAACGGTGCAGCCGGTCATCTGGGCACCCGCCATGGTTCCGTGTCCGCCGCCTCCCAGACGTTCCATGATAATCTGGACATTGACACTGTCAATGGAACGGGCACTCAGATAAATTTTATCATTATAGGCGGTCAGCACTATGGATGCCTCCACACCTTTAATATCCAGAAGCTCATTGGCTGCCTGGGCTCCGGCTATGGTAGGACTTTCCAGTCCTTCCGATGGACAGGTACTCAGGGCAAACTTGCCCAGATAAATCTCTGCACGGCGCACAGCTTCAGCTCTGGCTTTATACTCTTCCATATTATCTCTGAACAGTTTGCGCACCCTCACCGTATCGGCACCGCCCCGGCGAAGAAAAGCCGCTGCTTCAAAAGTACGGACACCTGTTTTGTTCATGAAATTATTCGTATCCATAACGATTCCCGCGTACATGGCATCCGCTTCATCCACCTTCATCCTGATATTATCTCCGATATACTGGAGAATCTCAACTACCATCTCACAGGCAGAAGATGCATACGGCTCCACATAATCCAGCACCGCATGAGTAATACTGTCATTGGAACGCCTGTGGTGATCAATAACCACCACACTGGAGGACATCTCCAGAAGCTCCGGGCATTCCGTGTAGCTTCCTCTGTTTGTATCCACAATAATCAGCAGGGTATTGTCCGACATCATCTCTTCTGCCGCTTCTCCGTTAATAAACATATTCACCCCGGCTCCGGCGGCTGCGCTGAGACGGTCAACTACCGGTCTGATGGACGAACTGATCTCATTCAGCACAATATGAACTCTTTTTCCCTGAGAAGTTGCAATACGGTATACACCCACAGAAGCTCCGATTGCATCCAGATCAGGCATCTTATGAGCCATAATCAGCACATTATCATTATTCATCAGCAGCTCTTTCAATGCATGTGCCTTTACTCTTGCCTTCACACGGGTTGTCCTGGAAACCGTCTGAGCGCTTCCTCCGATATACTCAATATCATCTCCCGATTTGATTGCCACCTGATCTCCGCCGCGTCCCAGCGCCATCTCGACCGCTGTACGGCTGTATTCATACCGGGTCTCATAGGAGCCCTCTCCCATACCGAGACCGATACTCATGGTGATATGCTGATCATTGCCGATCTTCATATCCCGGATTTCATCCAGAATATAAAATTTATCCTCCTTCATGGTTTCCACATTTTTCTGAGGAAGAGCCAGAAAATACTTATCTCTCTCGATCTTTTTAACAATTCCGCCCATCTGAGAAAAATACTTCGTCACCTTACGGTCAATATGAGCAATAATCAGACCCAGTCTGACCTCTTCCACCTGTCCGACAATTTCCTCGTAATTATCCAGATAGGCCATCCCCACAACCATGCGCTGTTCTTTAATCTCCTGATCCATGCGGATAATCTCTGTCTCATCTGTCATACACATGGCAAACAGGGAACTGTCCTCGCTTTCCTCCATTCCGGGGGGCGTCAGAATCCTGTAAAATGACAGTCTGAAATGCTGTTCTTTGTAAGTTACATGATATTCTTTCTCTGTCAGATCACTCAGATCTGCATTTTTCAGTTCCGGAAACAGGGAATGGATATTCCTGAAACGTGCCGCCTCCACAGGACAGATCCGGTTGAAAGCATCATTAACCCAGAAAACCTTGCCTTTTCCATCTACCAGCGCATAGGGAAACGGCAGTTCTTTCATGAGCTGATACTGAACCTGGGACTGATCCAGATTATCCGTTATCAGTGCCCGACGGATATCTCCTCTTCGGTAAATGCAAAGCCACAGCAGGGGACCCAGCACAATTACAGTAAATGCCAGAAGGATAATACCTGCCCGTATACTGATGGCCCAGATGATGATATTCATCAACAGAAACAGCAGCAACAGGAACGACAGCCAAAGCTGTCCCTTTTTCCAGCTTTTTACCAGTCTATCTTTTATGTTCATAACTTGCTCCTCTGTCTGATACAGAAAAAATCTTTCATCCATACAGAATCCATGCGGATCCTGTATTCCCGGCAGAAAACCGGATAAACGGATTCTGCCTCTTCCGCAACATTATATCATTTTCAGGCTCTGTTGAAAAGAGTTGACTTTTTTGTTAAGAGCTCTATATACATTTTTAATAAAAAATTTATTAGTTTTTTCTTAATTTGATGTTATACTATAGATGGACTGTCCCCAGACAGAAACGCTTAACCGGGAATTCCCGCTATTCCCACAGAACACAGAGGAGAAGAAATCTATGGAAGAAATGGCAACTGATAATCTTCAGCAATATTTAAAGGAGATCGGACAGTATCCCCGTCTGGACAGGGAGAGAACACGCTATCTGGTTTCACGCAAGGATTTCGACCCCGCAGCAAGGGAAGAACTGATTAACTGCAACCTGAGGCTGGTAGTCTATGTGGTAAAATACACCAACCGCAAGGGTATGGATTTCATGGATCTGGTCATGGCAGGCAATGAATCGCTGATTCACGGCATTGACCTGTTTAAAGGCGAGTTCAATACAGAACTGAGTACCTACGTGGTTCCCTGGATCAAACAGGCAGTTCATCGGGCCATTGCAAATCAGAGCCGTACCATTCGGATTCCCCTGGAGACCTCGAATCTGATTGACAAGCTCCATATTTATATAAGCAGCTACCGACGGGATCACGGAACTGATCCATCCGACGAAGATTGTGCCCGACAGCTGGGTATCAGTGTAAAAAAGGTTAAGAATCTTAAAGACTGGTCCAGACCTGTGGTTTCCATCGATACCACTCTTACCGGCAATGATGAAAAAGATGGAAAATCTCTGAGCGACATGATTTCTTCCCCTGACGGAAGTACTGCTCCCGGTACTGAACCGGGTATTGACACCATCAGCCAGCTGATCGAACACGAAGCGCTTCTGGATGCACTGGCCGTGCTTACTCCAAGAGAAAAACTGGTTATTGCAAGACGTTTCGGATTCGGCAGCACGGATATCTGGACTCTGGATCAGGTGGCAGATGAACTGTGCATCACCAAGGAAGCAGTCCGTCAGATTCAGCTTCGTGCCCTGAAAAAGCTGAAAGAAGCCATCGAAGAAGATCCGTCAGATCATAAACACTGAGAACAGTGTTATATATAAAGAATCACATACATAATATCCCCGGATCAGGATCATAAATCTCCTGATTCCGGGGATATCTTAGTCTGTAACCGGCCGCAGTCGGTTACACTAATTTTTATAAACGATTTTATAAAAACGGCTGTATGTTGAAAAATAGGAAGACAGTGTGCTGTATCGGCCTGAACAGTCATTGACCGTAAAATTAGACGCTGACAGAGAACTTCCATTCTTATTATAACCGGTCACCACAACCCAGTGCTGTTTACCTGAGGATGTAAATCCGCCCACCAGTACCGGATTACCGGCATCCAGCTGCTTGTAGATGGCTGAAAGATACGAAGAACCACTGTAAGACACATAGCCTGAAGGCCAGTACACCCGTCCTTCGCTGTCAAAAGACAGTTTTTTCACCATATCGGCAGGTGTGATCCGGCGTCCGCTCAGATAGGTTTCAATCTGAGCCAGTCCGCACACTACGCAGCCGCTCTGTGCAATTGTAGCTGACGAATTACCCAGTTTCATATCTGCCCATGCAGGATCAAACTGAGAATAATTTGTCACTTTCAGACTGATGCTTCTATATGTACCACCTGGACCTGAAGTGGAGGAAGTACCTGCTGAAGAACTGCTTCCCGAACTGCCCGGCATGATGATATAATCAGCTGAAACATATCCGTTCTTTCCATTATAAGAGGCAGAATACCAGCTGGAATTGTATTTGCCCGTAATCTTAATACTGCTTCCTCTTGGAATCTTATCCAGTATGGCTGAAGAAGTAGTCGGACTTTTACGCAGATTCAGAGGAACACCGCCCTCAGTAACTCTGGCAGTTACCGGATAGGTTACATTATCTCCCGCAAATTTCAGATATTGTCCGTATACATAGCCTGTATTTCCAGAGCCATATCTGATCTGATACCAGCTGCCGGAACTCCCGATTACCGTAACTGCTGTACCGTTGTTGAGCCTGGTCAGAATCCGATAATCTGTAGATGGACCGGATCTTACATTCAATCTGGCTCCATTAGTTGACACATTGGCTGTCAATGTTCCCGCATTGGTACGGTCGGAAAATCCCAAAAAGCATGTTACCATCAGAGCAACTGCCAGGACTATCGCCACAGGACCATAAAACTTCTTCTTTCTTTTTACAATTTCATTCATACTTTCACCTTTCCTAAAAACGACATTCTCCCATTCATATCCGATAAAAATCACAAGATTAAAGAGGCATTAAACAGCCATACTTTTAAAAGAAAACGAGCCAAATAATAAAATATTACACAGTTATTGGAAATTATTTCATTTTTAGCCGCAAATAATACTTTATCACAAATTTATTATACTCAACAGTAAAAAGTTTGCATGCTTAAGAAGCCTGTGAATCCCAGTAGATTCCAGACTGTTCCTGCTTTTCTTGAATTAATTGTGTTATGCATAATTCGGGGCTTTTTGCCATAAGTCGAAAAATATGATGCCTC
>JAXDZY010000020.1:0-66063 GCA_034086685.1 Lachnospiraceae bacterium | reverse complement strand
AACAAAAAACATAAACCATCCCCTGTCCACATCATCCGGAATTTCTGCAGTATAGTTGATGGAAAAACTTTCATCACACATACCGAAAATCAGATAAAATTTTTTCCAGCCGGTTCCCTTATATCGATCCAGCATGGAAATCCCGTAAAAAAGATGTCGGGCATTGATCATGAGAGTCATGGCAAAGGCCTGCAGCGGATTGAATGCGCCAAGCAGCAGATTGACTGTGATAAATTCCATGGAGCCGGCAAATATGGTCAGACTCATGATCATGGGATACCAGAAACTGAAACCTGAAACATTCATATAGATGCCGTAGGTCAGCCCCAGGAACCAGAAACCGGCAAATATGGGAATCGTATGCGGAAATGCCGCAAGAAATGCTTTTTTAACAGTATCACGGGATTTCATAAGCAATATCCTTTCGTAAAATAAATCATCATGTTGTTTTTGCACTGAATCTGAGTATAACACCAAATGAATCCGGGGAAAAGCGGAAAAGGTTATCTCTCCCTGCATTTCCATCATTTTACAGTATTGATTATCACGCATTCTGCACATACTGGATAAAAAGAGAAAAAGGAGATAAGTCATGAAACGAAAAATGATGTATGTGACAGGTACAGTGCTGATTCTGCTTATGATTGCAGTGACAGGATGCGGGAAAACCAACGGTACTTTTTCCGGTTCTTCTGCCGGCAATGAAACCGGAGGGACAGCTGCAGCAGGCCCGGAAACTGCAGCGGGTACTGATAATACTGAGGGAGCCGCATCCGGTGCGGAAAGTACCACAGGGTCTTTGGCAGGTAATGCGAATGTCGGAGAATCCGCATCCGGCTCGGCAAATACTACGGAATCTTCTTCCGATTCAGAAATGTCCTACACTATGATTTCGGAAGAGGAAGCGAAGGTTATTGCACTGAAAGATGCCAATGTCAGTGAAAATGATGTTTCCGGTATCCGGATCAAACGGGAAAAAGATAACGCAATATGGCAGTATGAGGTGGATTTTTATGTGGGGGATACGGAATACGATTATGATATAGATGCATCAACCGGTCAGATCCTCAGTAAAGATATGGAGATTAATGATGATTTCCGAAGTGCCGGATGATGCCGGTCATCGGGAGGATTCTGAAAAATATGCCCCCCTGCAGGCAGGAAATATGCCTGTCAGGGGGGAAACTGTGTCAGGTGTTGAAATTACGTTTACAGAACTGCGTTCAGGAAAGCAGCGGTTCTCTCATTGTCAGGGGAGTTGAAAATCTTCTCCGGCGTACCGGTTTCCAGCATTGTCCCTCCGTACATGAAGACAACCTTGTCAGCCACTTCTCTGGCAAAACCGATTTCGTGGGTTACAACCAGCATGGTCATGCCGCTTTTAGCCAGGTCTTTCATAACCTGCAGAACTTCGCCTACCAGCTCCGGGTCAAGGGCGGAGGTGGGTTCGTCAAAAAGCATAATCTTGGGTTTCATGGCCAGGGCTCTGGCAATGGCCACACGCTGCTGCTGTCCGCCGGAGAGACGTGCAGGATATTCGTTAAGTTTGTCGGAAAGACCGACCCGGTCAATGAGCTCTTCTGCCAGTTCTTTTGCTTCTGCTTTGGACATTTTGCGGATATCCACCGGCGCCAGCATGACGTTCTGCAGTACTGTCAGATGCGGAAACAGGTTGAATCGCTGGAAGCACATGCCCAGCTCCAGAAGAATTGCTTCTGTCTCTTTTTTGGAGATTCTGGCATGATTGTGTTCGTGACTCCGGTCATCGATGAGCTGGTTATCGATCCATATTTTCCCGGAAGTAATGGTTTCCAGGTGGTTTAAAGAACGCAGAAAAGTGGATTTTCCGCCTCCTGAGGGACCGATGATACAGACAACTTCACCTTCTTCAACCTCCAGGTTACAGTCCTTCAGCACTTCCAGACTGCCGAAATTTTTATATAAATGTTCCACTTTGATAATTGGCATGTTCCGTTCCTCCTTCTACTGATAGATTGAGAATTTCTCTTCCAGTGTGCCGAACAGTTTCGTGCATGCCCAGGTCATGAGCAGATACAGAGCCATGGCCGGAATGTAAACACTTACCTGGTTGGTAGAGGTCAGGATGTTCTGAGTTGCCTTGGACAGGTCCTCCATGGCAATGATGGAAGTCAGGGAAGCATCCTTTAAAACCATGATAAATTCATTGGCAAATGAAGGAATTACACGTTTATAGGTCTGCGGAATAATGATTTTGAACATGGTTCGTCCATAGCCGAATCCAAGTGCTCTGGCTGCTTCAAACTGCCCCTTATCAATGGATTCAATGGCAGCCCGGACATATTCCGCACAGTAGGCACCGCAGTTAAGGCTGAATGCAATGCAGGCAGCCATGAATTTGGACTGCAGGGTCAGCATGGGATTGATCAGAGGAAGACCAAACCATACGAAGAACAGCTGCATCAGCAGCGGAGTTCCCCGGAAGAAGAAGATGTAAGCCCGGCAAAAAGGCCTGATAACCGGTATATGGGACATTTTACCCAGAGCAAGGAAAATGCTCAGGAAAATACCTACGCATACGGAAACCAGTGTCAGGGCAACAGTTGTTCCTGCACCGCGGATCAGATTGGGAAACCAGTTCAGGCAGTTAACCACAAAAGTCAGGAGAGTACTGCCATCTGTCCGGATGACCTGACCGGCAAATCCCAGCATGCTGATTCTCTCTGCGGAAACACTTGAAATCTTTTTGGTCATTACATAATCGGAAATAAAACCGTAATTATGATAGGTGGGGACTGTTTCGCGGACTGCTTCCAGTTCTTTAAAAGAATCGGGTACCGCATTTTCAAAATCAGCCAGATCCGGAGTGGTAAATGAAAGCCCCACACAGATCAGAATCACCGCTGCAAGAATGGCCAGCAGGATTTTGCGTTTTCCGGAAGGCTTTCTGTTTTTTGTTAAATCGGCCATGGAAAGCTCCTTTGTTTTGACTACTTCATATTGGGAAGATACTTGTGGATGATTTCATCCAGAGTACCGTTCTCATCCAGAGTGGAAAGCGCTGCATTTACCTGATCCTTCAGTTCGGTATTGCCCTTTTTCATGCAGATACCGAATTCTTCTGTTTCTTCGTCTTCGCCCTGCTGCCATGTGATTTCGTAGGTGCCGTCAGCCACATAGCTTTCTGCAACGATACTGTCGCAGACAACAGCGTCCAGACGTCCAAGACCCAGATCATCAAAAACATTGATTACTTTGGCATAGGCATTGGTATTAACAGTCAGTCCGTGTACATTCATATAATTGTTCAGGTAATCATCGGATGTGGTTTCTTCCTGATAGCCCACATTCAGATCTTTCAGGTCATCCAGACTGGCAGGTTTTACGGAAGCGTCCGATTTGGTTACGATACACTGATAGTTTTTGATGTAGGGATCTGAAAATTCAAATTCCAGAAGACGGTCAGAGGTAATGGAAACTGCAGAGATAATACAGTCATAATCGCCTTTGTCCAGACCTGCAAAGATACCTGCCCAGGCAGTATCGATCAGTTCCACTTTCACACCCATTTCTTCAGCCAGTGCATTGGCCAGTTCCACGTCGATACCGATGGGAGTCACGCCGTCATCATCATAATATTCAAGAGGCGGGTATCCGATTTCCATGCCCACACGCAGCGTTCCTCCGTCGGAAGAAGCATCGCCGGCAGTGGTATCTGCTTCTGTTGAGGTACCTTCATTTCCGGTATCGGTTTTACTGCCGGAAGAGCTGCCGCAGCCGGTAAACATGGCTGCAGTCAGTGTAAGAGTCATTAAAACAGCTAATAATTTTTTCATATTCTTTCCTCCTTATTGTAAAAAACGCAAAAAGACGGCGAAGTCTGTAAAAACTCCGTCGTCTTTAACTGTAGCCAGTATAACACGCAAAAATACATTTGTCCACAGATTTATGCAAATTCAGTGTATAATTATGCTCTGAGTATCAGCACAGTTTCTCCAGTGCTTTTGCAATTCCGTCTTTATCTACATCATCGGTAACCATATCGGCTATTTCCTTCAGCTTTTCAGCTGCATTGCCCATGGCAACGGAATAGCCCGCGGCGGAAAGAATCTCATAATCATTCATGCTGTCTCCGAAAGCAATGACATCCTCCATGGTACAGCCGTAATAGTCCAGGACTTTCTGCATGCCCAGGACTTTGGATACTTCCGGTTCCATGATATCACACCAGATTCCGGGGATGACAGTGGGGAATTTCAGCTGAGGAAATGCCTGACGCATAAATTCAGCCTGTTTATCGTCTCCTACCAGCCCCAGGGTCTGGACCGGCAGATTGGGAAGGTCATTGATATCGCCCCATTCGGGGGAATCTGTTCCTGCCAGAATATGCAGAATCGGCTTCAGTTTTTCCGGGTCGGTACTGTACTGCACATTATTTAAAAGAGCGCATATGCAGATTTTATGTTCCTGACAGAAGGACAGCAGTTGTTTTAATAATGCTTTATCGAATTCGCGGTAGTATATACATTTTCCATTGATGTGGACCTGTGTACCGTTATTGTGAATCCATGCTTCCGGGCGAACCTGTTCCAGCACAAACCGGTTGGCGGTCAGGTTCAGATCGCGTCCCGTAGCAATGACGATATGATAATCATTTCTTACTTTATTGATGGCATCCAGAGCACTCTGAGGAATGGTGTTGGTTTCATCATCCACCAGAGTCATATCAAGATCAAAACTCAGGATTTTTTTGTTTTCGCTTTTTTCAGATTTCATATAGATAAGGCACGCAAAGACCGAAAAGGGCCGGATCGGGGATCCAAAAGCCGCACAGGATCCGCAGCAGTGCCATCCTCCTTTCTGCAGATAATCGATACAGTTTCATTGTATTCGTGTTTTTGGGATAACAGAAATACCATGATAAAAAGAGTAACATAAAAAAGTGAAAAAGTCATTACATGATTTGTGAAATGTGGGGCATTACGGCCTGTGTTTTGAATTTCTTCCGGCAGCAGAAACAGAAATGGGAAGCGAAAACTGTACAGGAGATACTGCGGTATGATAAAATATGGTAGCTGTTCAGAGGGGAGGTGAATGATTGTTGGAGAAAAATGAATTGATGCTGATCTACGGTACGGATTATGTGGATATGACCGAAAAGCTTCTGGAGAGAGCCGGTCTTGATGAAATGATCCGGAAGAAATGCTGCAGATCCCGGATCAGGATCGGAATCAAGCCCAATCTGGTGGCGCCTGTTCCTGCAGAGGAAGGTGCCACAACTCATCCGCAGGTGGTGGAGGGGCTGATTCTGTATCTGAAAAAGCACGGGTATGAGAATCTTGTTATTATGGA
Source organism: Lachnospiraceae bacterium (assembly GCA_034086685.1). Lineage (GTDB taxonomy): Bacteria > Bacillota > Clostridia > Lachnospirales > Lachnospiraceae > TWA4. Next base: position 60,732 of record JAXDZY010000020.1, on the reverse strand, counting down.
AAGCTCCTGGGTGGGAGACCGGACAGAAGACGCATTTGATCTGTGCGGCTATTACGATCTGGCGGTCAGGTATCAGGTGGAGCTTCAGGATATGAAGAAAGCAGCTGCTGTGGAAATAGAATGTGCCGGGATGAAGCTGAAGGTGTGTGAGCCGTCACTGCAGGTGGATTTTCTGATCAATGTACCGGTATTAAAGGGTCATTGTCAGACGCGGATGACCTGTGCACTGAAAAATATGAAGGGTCTTCTGCCGGATTCTCAGAAACGCGCATTTCACCGCATGGGGCTGCATGAACCCATAGGACACCTGTCTGCGGGGATTCATCAGGATTTTATTCTGGTGGACAGCATCTGCGGGGATCTGAGCTTTGAAGACGGAGGCAATCCGATACAGCAGGATCGCCTGATAGCAGCAGCAGATCCGGTCCTCTGCGATGCCTGGTGCTGCAGACTTCTGCAGATACCGGTGGAAGAGGTGCCGTATATCGGATTTGCCGCAGACTGCGGCTGCGGAAGTATGGATATTTCTAATGCCCGTGTTACGGAATTAAACGAACCGGTTTGTGATATGGATCTGTCCTCGGCCGGAAAAGCCCTTCTGCTGGCAGAAGCAGCAGAGGATGTGGAATCCTGCAGTGCCTGTTACGGTTCCCTGATGCCTGCGCTGAACCGGCTTCAGGAGGAAGGACTTCTTGAGAAGCTTGACAAAAAGATCTGCATTGGCCAGGGATATAAGGGAAAAACAGGAGAACTGGGAGTGGGAAACTGTACCCGGCATTTTGACCGGCATCTGCCGGGGTGTCCGCCTGCGGAAGATGAAATGTACAGTTTCCTGAAATCGTATATTGAAAAGACAACTATATAAAACCGACAATTATTATGAAACAGAACGACAACTGTAAAATGAAACGACAACTATAAAACGAAACGGCAGCGGCCATCCGTTACCGTAATATGCAGAAAAGAGAAAAAGAAACATGAAACAACAGAAGAAAAATTTTTCAATGGACCTGACCCGGGGAAGTATTCCCCGGCAGATACTTTTATTTGCGCTGCCGCTTTTGATTTCCAGTCTGATTCAGCAGATGTACAGCACGGTGGATCTGCTCTTTGTGGGTAATTTTCTTGGAAAAGAGGCGTCAGCTGCCATCGGAGCCAGCTCTCTGATCGTTACCTGTATGGTGAATTTTTTTACGGGACTTTCTCTGGGAGTGAATGTACTGGCGGCACAATATTTCGGAAGAAAAGAAGAGACAGAACTGGATCATCTGGTGCATACGGCGGCGGGACTCAGTCTGCTGGGCGGAATTGTCCTGATTGTGACCGGTATTACCCTGTCCCCTTCGATTCTGCGCCTGATGAATACACCGGAATCCATTATGCCCATGGCGGTTCAGTATATCCGGATTTATTTTTGCAGTACCATATCCATGATCGGCTACAATATGGCTGCCGGTATCTGCCGGGCTCTGGGAAATTCCTCTGTTCCTACCAGGGCGCAGTTTTTCGGCTGCATCGTAAATGTCATAGTGGATGCCCTGTTTATTGTGGTATTTCAATGGGGAATTGCCGGAGCCGCTGCCGCAACCGCATTTTCACAGACGGCGGCCATGGCGGTTACTGTTTATTATCTTATGAAAGGTGATTCGGGCTGCAGACTGAGGCCTGCAGGAATCTGTCTGAGGGGAGATTATCTGAAAAAAATTCTGAAGATCGGTGTTCCGGCCGGTGTTCAGGCTTCGGTGATCACCCTGTCCAATATGGTGGTGCAGTATTACATTAACAGTCTGGGGGTAAATTCCATTGCGGCATTTACCGTGTATTTCAGAATCGAGCTGATTCTGTATCTGCCTGTTCTGGCTCTGGGTCAGACAATGACCACCTTTGCGGGACAGAATTACGGAGCCAGGAGATTTGACAGGATCCAGGAGGGAACCCGTTTCTGTATTCTGGCAGGAGCAGCACTGATTTTTGTTATGGGAATGGCTATGATGACAGGAGGTTCCTTTATCATCAGTCTGTTTAATTCCGATCCGGGAGTGATCAGTGAAGGTATGAAGGTCATACGGATCACTTTTCCTCTGTACTGGCTGTATGTGCTGCTGGAGGTGTCTGCAGGCGCGGTCAGAGGGCTTGGAAGTGCTGTGGTACCCATGGGAATCGTGCTGTGGCATATGTGCTTCCTGCGGGTGGTTCTGTTAACAGTGGTCATGCATTTCTATCATGAGATACAGGGAATTGCCGCGTTGTATCCTGTGACCTGGTTTCTGACAGGAACTGTCATGTACCTGTACTTCAGGATGACTGTGAAAAAGCTTCAAAAACTTCAGTAAATGACGGACAGGCCTGCCTGGCATCTGATTATGCCGGGACAGGCCTGTATGAAAGCTTAACAGAAATCAAGAGAATCCCTGTTGTTTCTGGCAAAAATCTCGAAAACAGCTTCGATTACACGCTCATCCTCCACAGGAAGATAATTTTCCAGCTCCGCGTTGTTCTCATCAGGTACAACCTCAAGAATGTCCACATCACTTTCTTCTTTGGCTGCTTCCTCTTCGGAAAGCAGAACTACATATTCACGTTCCTTGTAATCGATCAGATCCAGAAACAGAAAGCGGCAGCTGTTGCCGTCTTCATCGTTCAGAACATAAATGTTATCGGGATCCTCTCCTTCAAAAACATCGGGCTTATCGCTCATGTGTGTACCTCCATGTATTGGATTGTTATTTACGCTTGATCAGTATTTCATCCTCGCGGACAAGACCAAGTCTCTTGCGGGCTTCAGATTCAATATAAGTATCGGATGTGACTTCGAGTTTCTTCTTAAGAAGTTCTTCATTGCGGTTTTCTTCGTCTTCAATATCCGACTGCAGCTGCTCAACCTGTGCTGTGTATGCAGCTTTCTGCTGATTGAGCCGGAGCGTCTGGGATCCGAGGATACCTGCAGCCAGTATCAGTATCAGTCCAATGCCTGCGAAAGTAAGCTGTAGCCTCTTTTTCTGCTCTTTCGCTGAAGTTCTGCGGGCGTATCTTTTACGAGGTTTTTTTCTGCTTGTTTCCATCAGGCTTCCTTCCTTTCTTTTCCCTGATTCTTTATTCAGTGTAGACCATATGCCTTGATTTTTCAAGTGAAATTTTTATGAATGCTTTTTAAGATTCTTCTGAAGATTCTTAATATTTTCTTTCAGAAAAAGAAAAAAACTGCAGATGGGTCCCAGGAACAGACGGCTGAAGCTGATCAGCCACAATCCGCTGCCGAGAAGAAACGCAATCGGAAGAAAAATGCGCAGTCTGCCGGATTGAAACAGCACAAGAAGCCGGAATATGGCGATGCCTGCTGCAAGCCAGAAGAAAACATCCTCCATGGAAGCTGCCATACTGCTGTGAGGCAGCAGTCTTCTTAGAAACCGGAAGAAATCATAGAAAGCGGCGGCGCAGATCCCGCAGCAGAAGAATGCCAGGAATGAAGATGACTGAGACAGGATGAAGTCTGCCATCAGCGGAATATCCTGGAAAAAACAGAAGAGGTTGTCACCGGTTTTTTCATATCGGTATAGGTGATGCTGTCGGGACGTCCCTCGATTTCCAGGTCACCGGATTCAATGACCAGCTGCTTTACCTGCAGACCGGTACCGGTGATGCGCATACGTCCCTCTTCCGTGTCCAGAATAATTTCTTCCGTATCAAAAGAAATAACCTCCAGCACACCGCTGATCTGCATCCAGGCGCGGTCAGTCACTAAAATCCGGTGTCCGCGGCGCGCGGTAGCAGTGGAATCTGCCATAAAAAGAACTCCTGCCATATCGCTCAGACTATTGTATGAGCAAAAGGCAGGAGATATGCAGTGAATATGTTTAACGGCCGGGCTGTTAAATATATTCATATAATTCAGCGGCTTCTTCTTTTTTTACTGTTTCCTGAACATTCAGAATACGTACTTTTACGGAACGGGTTCCGAAAAGAATCTCCAGTTCATCGCCTTCTTTCACGTTGTAGGAGGCTTTGACCGGTTTGCCGTTGACGATTACACGGCCTGCATCGCAGGCTTCATTGGCCACGGTGCGGCGTTTGATCAGCCGCGACACTTTCAAATACTTGTCAAGTCTCATAAAATCCCTTACCTGTTCTGCAAAAATCTGCTTCCCATGCAACGGGAACAGACAGGATTATGCGTTTACTTTGTCCTTTAATACTTTGCCGGCTTTGAATTTGGGAGATTTGGAAGCGGCAATCATCATGGTTTCACCACTCTGAGGGTTTCTGCCTTCTCTTGCTGCTCTTTCAGCTACTTCAAATGTACCAAAGCCTGTAAGCTGTACTTTTTCGCCTGCTGCCAGCTCTTCGCTGACAACTTCAATAAATGCATCTAACGCTTTCTGTGCATCGGTTTTCTTGATACCTGCTTTTGCAGCCATTGCTGCGATCAGTTCTGCTTTTTTCATGGATATACACTCCCTCGTGATATAGTAATATAGTGTGCACCTTAAGGGGCACGTGTGAATGGATACCCGGCAGACATACTGTGTCATCCGGTCAGTTTCACATGTGTACAAAGCCCGCATATGTCCATAGAAGCGGACAGTTGGCCACAGGCTCATATTCTGCTATTACTTTATATACTGTTATGCCGGGTTTGTCAAGGTTTTGTTGGATTCAGGGGATGTTTATGCGGTTTTTCAGTGATTTTACAGCAGTCCGGGAGCAGTTTTTCAATGCTTTTTCAGTGCTTTTTCCTGTCTTTTGATTTCTTCCCACATGGCTTTCTGTTCTTCCTGAGATGATACTGTCACACCGGCAAATACATGTGGATGTCTCCGGATCATTTTCCGGCTGATGGTGTCGATTACATCGGAAATATCAAACAGACCCTGATCCTTTGCGATCTGGCTGTAAAGAAGAACCTCCAGCAGCACATCACCCAGTTCTTCGCAGAGATTATCAGGATCTTTCCGGTCCACTGCCTGGAAAACCTCCTGTGTTTCATCTGCCAGATATTTTTTCATGGACTCAAAGGTCTGTTCCCGATCCCAGGGACAGCCGTCGGGAGCCCGCAGAGCCGCAATGATTTCCGTAAATTCCTGAAACGTATATTTTTCCTGTTTATCCAGGGGAATATTTTTTCTGGACATACATGCCTCCTTGTCAGTAGATTTGTCCGTGCGGACGGATACAGTCAAGTATATCGTTGGATCTTTCTGAAAGCAAGGGGATTCAGGCTTTCTTTACTTGAAAAACACAGCTATTTGTTTTATGATATAAGCAGTTTTTCCCATGGAAAAGGGAGATGCGAAACAACCGGAATAATTGACAAAAGGTGACATACATGATGACAGAAAAACCTGTAGGTGTACTGGACTCCGGTGTGGGTGGAATCAGCATTCTGAAAGCCCTGGTGGAGTTTATGCCTTATGAGAATTTTATGTACTTTGGCGATTCGGCCAATGCTCCTTACGGAGAAAAGAGCAGAGAGGAGATCAGAAGACTGACCATGGATAACGTGGCACTGCTTCTGGAGCGGGGATGCAAGGCCATTGTTGTGGCCTGTAATACGGCAACTGCTGCAGCTATCGTACAGTTAAGGGAAAAATATCCGCATATCCCCATGATCGGTCTGGAACCGGCTTTAAAGCCCGCGGTTCTGCACAGAGAGCATTCACGGATTATTGTAATGGCTACCCCTTTTACTTTGAAAGAGCAGAAATTTCAGAATCTGAAGAATCTGTATAAAGATCAGGCGGAGATCATTTCTCTGCCCTGCCCTGAGATCGTGCGTTTTGTGGAACGGCAGGAGATTTATTCGCCGGAGCTTCTTCATTATCTCCGGCAGCAGTTTGAGCCTTACCGGAATCAGAAAATTGATGCCATCGTACTTGGATGTACTCATTTTCCTTTTGTGAGAAAAGCCATTCAGGAGGTGGCCGGCCGGGATGTGATTCTTTATGACAGTGCCATGGGTGTGGGAAAGCAGGTGAGACGTCAGCTGGAGTCTCATGGGCTTTTAAATACTCAGAAAGAACGGGGCCAGGTAACGATTATAAACAGCAAAGGCGAGGAAGGCATCCGGCTTTGCCGGAAGCTGCTGTATGACTGATATGGGAGAACAGCTGGAGGGAAGGATTATGTTTGAAAAATGGAAAAAGCCTGCAAAACAGGCCCCCAGAGGATTGAATATTATTATTGTGGGCTGCGGCAAGGTGGGCACCACGCTGACAGAGCAGCTTTGCAAAGAGGGACATGATATTGCGGTTATTGATAAAAGTGCATCGCGGGTGCAGGCATTGACGGATCTGTATGATGTAATGGGACTTGTTGGAAACGGGGCCAGTTACAGTGTACAGATGGAAGCAGGTATTGAGAAAGCGGATCTGATTATTTCCGTAACAGATTCTGATGAACTGAACCTGCTGACCTGTACTGTGGCCAAACGGGTGGGTAACTGCGCGGCTATTGCCCGTGTACGGAACCCTGATTACAGCGATGAGATCAATTATCTTCAGGAACGGCTGGAGCTGGCCATGATCATCAACCCCGAGCTGGAGGCGGCCAATGAGATCGCCCGCGTACTGTATCTGCCTGCAGCATTGAGCGTAAACACCTTTGCCCGCGGCCGGGCGGAGATGGTGCGGATCAAAGTACCTGAGGGCAATGTGCTGGACGGACAGAGTCTGGCTGTACTGGGGCGGAGCGCTGCAAAGGATATTCTGGTCTGCGCAGTGGAGCGGGGCAGCGAGGTGCAGATACCCGGCGGTAATTTTGTACTGAAATCGGGTGATGTGGTTTCTTTCATTGCCTCAGCGAAGGATTCTGCGGAATTTCTGGAGAGAATAGGAATCCAGACTCACCGTGTCAGAGATGCACTGCTCATCGGCGGAGGTAAATCTTCTTATTATCTTGCCAAACAGCTTCTGGAAGTGGGAATTGGTGTGAAGATCATCGAATCACGGCAGGATCGCTGTGAAGAGCTGAGCATTCTGCTTCCCAGGGCAATCATCATCAATGGGGACGGTACAAAAGAAGAACTTCTGAAGGAAGAAGGACTTGAAAATGTGGAGGCATTTGTCCCTCTGACCGGTATAGACGAAGAAAATATCCTTCTGACACTTCATGCAAAAGAGGTGTCAAAAGCCAAGGTTATTACGAAAATCAACCGGATCACATTTCATGATGTGCTGGCCCGTCTGGATCTGGGCAGTGTTGTTTACCCCAAGTATATTACGGCGGAAGCTATCATAGCCTATGTACGGGCACTGACTGCATCCATGGACAGTAATGTGGAGACATTGTACCATATGTTTGATCACCGTGTGGAAGCTATTGAATTCCGTGTGAGCGGAGAGTCCGGACTTACAGGGAAGCCATTAAAGGAGCTGGAACTGAAAGATAACCTTCTGGTTACCTGCATCAACCGGGATGGCCAGATCATAATTCCCGGCGGTGATGACTGCATCCTGGCGGGAGACACGGTAATTATTGTCACCACGCATACCGGATTTTACGATATTCAGGATATTATCCGTTGATGGAGGCTGTAAATGAACAGATCAATGATTTTTTATATTCTGGGCCGGGTCCTGAGAATTGAAGCTGTTCTGATGATGCTGCCCTGTTTTGTGGCGGTTCTTTATCAGGAAAAGGCAGGATTTTCTTTTCTGATCGTTATACTGCTGTGTACGGCAGCCGGTCTGCTTCTGACATACAAAAGGCCGGAAAATACCGTTTTTTATCTGAAAGAGGGCTGCATTGCCACGGCATTGAGCTGGATCGTCATGAGTCTTTTCGGCTGCCTTCCCTTCATATTGAGCGGTTCGATCCCTTCTTTTACAGACGCTCTTTTTGAGACGATTTCCGGCTTTACCACCACCGGAGCCACGATTCTTGCGGATGTGGAGATACTGCCCCGAAGTATTCTGTTCTGGCGCAGCTTCACACACTGGATCGGGGGAATGGGCGTACTGGTTTTCCTGCTGGCGGTTGTTCCCATGAGCGGCGGCTCCAATATGAATCTGATGAAAGCGGAAAGCCCGGGTCCTTCCGTGGGAAAGCTGGTTCCCAAGGTACGATATACGGCGAGAATTCTTTACTATATTTACATAGGGCTGACCATTGCCCAGATCATTCTGATGCTGTTTGGAGGAGCACCGCTGTTTGATGCCGTTACAATATCATTCGGTACGGCCGGAACCGGCGGCTTCGGCATTAAAAACGACAGTATTGCGGGATATTCACCGTATATTCAGTGGCTGGTAGCAGTGTTTATGGCATTGTTCGGAGTGAATTTCAATGCCTATTATTTCATATTGTACCGTAAATGGAAAAAGGCCTTTTCCATGGAGGAAGTAAGATTTTATTTTCTGATCATGTTTTCAGTAACGGCAGTAATAGCATGGAATGTATGGCAGTGCGGACTGGGATCGGGACACACGGTCAGAGACGCCTTTTTCCAGGTATCGTCTCTGATGACCTCCACCGGCTTTTCCACGGTGGACTATGATATATGGCCGGTTACGTCCAAAACACTTCTGGTGCTTCTCATGTTTGTGGGAGCCTGCGCAGGCAGTACCGGCGGCGGCATCAAAGTTTCCCGTATCGTGATCCTGCTGAAAACCATGAAAAAGGAAATGAATTCCTATATGTACCCCAAAAGCATCCGCAAGATCCGGTTCGAAGGAAAACCGGTGGAGCACGAAGTGGTGCGGTCGGTAAATGTATTCTTTATTACATTCATGATTCTGTTTGCTTTCTCTATTCTGCTGGTATCCTTCGACGGCATGGATATGGTGAGCAATTTTACCGGTGTGCTGGCCTGTCTGAACAATATCGGACCGGGCATGGAGATGGCAGGACCCTCGGAGAATTTTGCCGGATTTTCCCTCCTGTCCAGGTATGTCCTCATGTTTGACATGCTGGCCGGCCGTCTGGAACTGTTCCCTCTGCTGCTTCTGTTCCATCCGTCGGCCTGCAGGCAGCTGCTGAAACGCAATCGGTAGATGCAGGGAAAGGAAAGGCATGGAACTGTTACAAACCTTACATAAAAACCGGGAAGAATAGTTGAATTACAAACAAAATGACAAGGAGGGGTGCGGATGAGACTATCCGGGAAAAAACAGTTTTTCTGGTTTCTGGCTGCTGCCATGATTCTGAATTTTCTTCCGCTGACTGTTTTGGCATCAGGTAATGATATGCAAAATGGTGAGGCTGTTTCCGGGACATACGGCGATGTGGAATGGTTTTATGAAAGCAGTACGGAGACGCTGACTATTTCCGGCAGCGGTGACATGGAGGATGCAGAGCTTTTATATGATGATTATAATGACGATGCTGTGTATGAGGGGATTCCCTGGAGCGGTTTTAAAATCAGAACTGTGTGGATCGAAGAGGGGGTAACCGGTATCGGTATCGGAGCTTTCTGGAACTGTTCGGATCTGACAGGCGTCCACATCTCTGATACTGTGACATATATCGGCAGGGATGCATTCTGCGGCTGCATGGCTCTGAAAGAGATTACCATTCCGAAAAGTGTTGTGTCCTTTGAAGGGAGAGATATCGGCGGTGACGGACTGGAGCGTATAGTGGCAGAAAGCGGCAATCCCATGTACAGCTCAATTGACGGCGTGCTTTTTAATGCGGATCAGGATACACTTCTGATCTATCCTTCCGGTCGGAGCGGAAGCTATACGGTTCCGGAAGGAACGGAATTTATTCAGGCCAGAGCATTTTACAGTTCTCTGGTGACAGATGTTGTCATTCCTTCCAGTGTGCGCAGTATCGGATCCGGTGCATTCAGCGGCTGCAGCAGACTGCAGAGTGCTGCGATACAGGATGGTGTAATTGAATTTGGCGATAACTGTTTCCGGCAGTGTACACAGCTGAAGCAGATTGTATTGCCTGACAGTATCACTGCGATTCCGGACAAAGCATTTTACGGCTGCAAAAGTCTGAGCAGTGTTTCGCTGGGCAGTAAAACCTCCTCTATTGGAGTCTGTGCTTTTATCAATTGTGACAGTTTGATGGAAATTACTGTACCGGGGAGTGTTGAGGCTATTGGTGATAACGCTCTGGGCTATATCATTTATGATAATTATGATTTTTACGATTATGATACTGTCCCCGGTTTCGTAATCAGGGGGTATTCGGGAACTGCGGCGGAAACATATGCGAAGAAAAATAATATTATTTTTCAATCGCTGGAACATGGCAGAGTTCCGAAGATAAGTTCTCTCATCAATGGAGCCGGCGGTGTCAGGATCAAATGGACCGGGATCGAAGGGATTACCGGGTATCGTGTATACAGGAAAACGGGCTCGGAAAGCTGGACCCGGATCGGCAGCACAGAGTCTTCCTCATTTACGGATAAAACGGCTGAAAACGGTATTGCCTACCGTTATACGGTCCGCGGAATAAGTTCTGACGGAAAGTATTTTACCACTGATTATGACAGAAATGGAAAGACTATTGTCCGCCTGAGAACTCCTTCAATTTCATCTCTAAGGAATGTCCGTTCAGGAAAGCTGATGGTAAAATGGGATAAAAATTCAAAAGCCACGGGTTACCAGATCCAGTATTCGACAAACAGCGGATTTATCAAAGCCAAAACGTTTACGGTATCGAAAAACAGTACTGTTTCTGCGGTGCTTTCCGGACTGAAAAAGCAGAAAAAATATTATGTAAGGATCCGTTCTTTTAAAAATGTTTCCGGTGCAAAATACTATTCCGGCTGGAGCTCCTCAAAAAATATATCGGTTAACTGAAAGATATAACAGGAAAAGGTGAAAATCAGCCTGACGGCGGGTTTTCACCTTTTGGTATATAGAAAATGATATAAAGCTGTCGGATTCCGATTAACTGAAAATCAGTTCAGAACTTCACTGTAAATATATTCGGAGAAGTGTGCTTTCAGATATTCGGCAAAATTTCCGGAAGTCAGGACAGTACCGGTCTTTTCCATGGTGATTTCCTGTCCGAGCTCCAGTCTGCCGCGGATAATCTTCAGTAATTCGATTACCATGCTGATGGTAACAGTAGGGCCTTTTACGCCTTCGGTAATCAGAAAGTCTTCAATTGTACTGCTGAGAACACGGTCATTTGTTACAGAATCATAAAGTGTGCTGGTGTTTTTTTTCATAAAAATCTCCTTTTTCAAACGCAGGCATATAGCCTGCATGACAAAACGTTAACGTTAATTTGTTAACGATTGGATTATACGTCGGTTCGGTCAGAGTGTCAATAAGCTGGATTTAAATTTGCGATTTTCTACGTTTTATCATGAAAAAAGCGATTTTCAATCTGTTTTATGATAATTTTGTTGCCGCGGTCATGTTCTTTATAAAGAACACAGGCGTAAAAAAACAGTAAAGGTTCAAGAAAATATAGTTCATTGTTGTGCAGTATCAATATATTTTGAGTAATTTTGAGTGCAGAATTTCGTGCAAAAAAAGTAAAAACATGCCTGATAAAACAGGTGCTTATTTAACAATTTATTTGCGGAAAATGTAATTCAGAAAGATGTTTTCAGAACAGTACCATGCTGAAATAGACGGCGGTCTCTCCTCCGTAATTGAAGCAGAGTCCCATTTCTTCCACCAGCTGCATGAGTACGATTCCATGGCTTTCCGAGGAATACAACCGTTCTTCGGGGTGGCGGCAGGGTTCATCCGGGCAGCCGCATACGTCACAGATGGAACAGCCGGTTGAGAGCATGTAAATACAGGGATTTAAGAGAAGCAACCGGGAACGGAGTTCTCTTGACAGGGTTTCATGTTCCTTTTTTGCTTCCAGACAGGCATCCACATTCCAGGCATCGGCTACTTCATGAACTGTGGAAAAAAGAAAGAAATTGTTATAGGCGTGGCATCTGGCAATATTGTCTTCAATGCTGCCTGCATGTGGAGGACAGGCCCAGCAGTGTTTATACCGTTTGCAGTCGGTTTCACATATGGTAAAAACTTTATCGGAAAACGGAATCTGTGCGGTGCTGCCGAAACAGTATTCACAGATGGGATATTCGGAAATCAGGGATTCGATGGTTTCCTGCATATTGATGCCGGGAGTCACACCGGTGCCTGAGACTGTATTGAGATCTGTATTCATGGCGGAAAATCCTTTCTGCTGTTTTTAAAACGGTTATTTAAAAGTCTGTTATTTAAAAGTCTGTTATTTAAAAAATTATGGAATTATTGTATCATATCATTAACCGTACCGCCACCCGGGAGATATAAAAGCTTTCGGATCAAACGGGGTTGCAGAAAATGGTGTGTTAAAGGAGTGATAAGAATGCTGAGAATTCAGGATATTGCGGACCGGGCGGGAGTAAGCCGTACCACTGTATCGAATGTGCTGCATGGAAATACTAAAAAAGTATCAAAAGAAACATTGCAGAAAATTTCTGATATTCTGAATGAGGAAGGATATGTTCCCAATGAAATGCCGCAGGTATTTGCAGAAAAGTCTTCAAAGATTATCGGTGTGGTTATGGGGTTCAGTGTGGCCCATGGAGTGCATGCTCTGCAGGATTCCTTTATCGGTGAGTTCCTTGCCAGAGTGGAGCAGGAGGCAGAAAAAAACGGGTATTATGTGATGCTGATCAATGGGGATGATGTTCGTAAAATTACGAATATTGCTTCCCGGTGGAATATCGACGGACTGATCATTCTGGGATTCACTGAGAAAAAATATAATGCGCTGCATAAAAAACTGAATAAGCATATGGTTTTGGTGGATGCCTATCCGGAGGGAAGCTATGGTTTTGTCAATGTTGGAATCAATGATTATTCAGGAGGAGAGCAGATTGGAACTTATCTTCTGGAAAGCGGCTTTCCCCGGGCTCTTTTTCTGGCAGAGACAACGGTGGACAGCGATTATTACCGTTGGCTGGGTTTTCGGCACGGGATGGAGAGCAAAGGCGGTTTTTGCAGCAAATCACGTTACATTGTCATTCCGGGTGAACCCCGACTGCGTGAAAAATTTTATGAAAAGATGCTGCCTTCCTTCCTGAAAGCGGGAGCTCTTGCTTTTTCTGCGGATTTTACGGCGATAGAAGCAATTAATTTCTTTCAGGACAGGGGAATTACTGTCCCGGATCACATTTCCATTACGGGATTTGATGACTGTATTTATGCGGATATGTTCAGGCCAAGGCTTACCACTGTTCATCAGGATATCGGTGAGAAAGCGGCACTCAGCATGAGCCTTCTGATGAAAATGATCAATAATGTTCCCATTGAAAAATTTGACAATAAAAATCCTGTCAGTCTGGTCAGACGGGATTCTGTGAAGGATGTCCGGGTAAAAGATAAAGCGAAGAACTGTGAACAAAGTGCAGAAAGGAAAGGGGCATTGACTGCAAAGAGATGATTTGTGCACTATGTATACAAATGAATAAAAACTTTGGTTAAAATTATAGTTTCGTAAGAAACGTTTTGAAACGGTCTCTCCATTTGTGTTATGATTTGATTACCGAAAAGGTTTGTTGCGCAGCGGCCTTATATCACATAACGATTCACTGGATCCGTCAGCCGGAGATGGTTTGCGGAAAATGAAAAATGGAACAGGAGGCCGTTTTTTATGAAAAATTTAATCAGAAGAAGTATTTTAGCAGGGTGCTGCGTGCTTACAGCTGCTGCAGCAATGTGTACAATGACAGGATGCGGTTCGGAAAAGAGCAGCACAACAGAGCTTGAACTTTTTTCTTCCAAAGCGGAAAACAAGGAAATTCTCCAGACTCTGGTGGATAAGTTCAATGAAAGCCATGAGGATGTGAAAGTAGTAATCAATGCACCGGCAGATGCAGGTACTGTGTTGAAAACAAGACTTGCCAAAAATGATCTGCCTGATATTATTGCCATGGGCGGTGATAATAATTATACGGAAATCCAGAGTGCGGGCGTACTGGAGGATCTGGGAAATGAGGAATATATTTCCGGAGTTCAGGATGCTTACCTTCAGATGGTCTATGACGTGAATAAAGATAAAGAAGAGGTTGTAACAGGCGTACCCTATGCCACCAATGCTTCGGGTGTTCTGTACAATGTGGACAAATTTGAAGAACTTGGACTGGAGGTTCCGAAAACATGGGATGAGTTCATGGATGTGATCGGAAAGATTGAGGCAGCCGGGGAGACCCCTTTCCTCTTTACTTTTAAGGATTCATGGACCTGCAACTGTCCATGGAACAGCATGGCACCGGATCTCCAGCCGGAGAATTTCACAGATGACCGGAGAGCGGGAAATACATCATTTGCCGGAACCCATGAGGAAATCGCAGAGAAATACCTGGAACTTCTTTCCCATGCACAGGAAGATTTTATGGGAACCACCTATGATGACGGCAATAAAGCATTTGCTGGCGGAGAGGCATGCATGATGATCAACGGAAACTGGGCAATCAACCAGTTCATGGCAGCCAATGCAGACTTTAATGTGGATATGTTTGCATTTCCTGCATCCAATGACGAGTCCAGAAACTATGTAACATCCGGTGTTGACGTGCTTCTGGGAGTATGCTCCACCTCTGAAAATGTGGAAGCTGCAAAAGAATTCGTGGCATTTATGATGGAAAAGGAGAATGCACAGGCTTATATTGATGATCAGTTTGCATTTTCCGCTGTTAAAGGTGTGGAACAGTCCAATCCTACAGTAGCAGGTGTTATGGCGGATATTTCAAACGGCAAGGTTGCAAACTTCCCGGATCATTATTATCCCAACGGCTTTGATCTGGCGGCTGCACTTTCCGAATTCTCCATGAATTATGTAAACGGTAAGGACAATCAGCAGAATGTTTCCGATTTTCTTGCTGCTCTTGATGAAAAATATGATATTGCAAATGTAGACTAATGACAGACAGTTTGTGATTTCAATTTCCGATAAGGGGGAGAGAAAATGAAACGGAAAAAACAGCAGAAAGTAGATCCTGTATTTTATGTTGTTGTGGGTGCCATGGCGGTTCTCTTTTTTACCTTCCATACGATTCCGTTCCTGCGTGGCGTTTTTTACAGTTTTACGGACTGGAAAGGATACGGAGAGTGGAATTTTGTAGGGCTTCGCAATTATCTGCATATGTTTGTGGATACGGATACGAAATCGGCATATATTTTCACAGCCAAATTTGCCGTGATTACTACGATTCTGGTGAATATTTTCAGCCTGATTCTGGCCTGTGCTTTAAATGCTAAAATTAAATTTAAAAATACGCTGAAGGCATGTTATTTCCTGCCGTATATGCTGGGAAGCCTGATTGTAGGTTTTATTTTCAATTATATTTTTGCAAATCTGGTGCCGGTTGTGGGCAAGGCACTGGGGATTGCCTCTCTTTCCACCAATATTCTGGGTACGGAATATGCCATGTGGGGAATCATCGTTGTAACTGTCTGGAGTTCCTGTCCGTTTAACACACTGATCTATATTGCAGGACTTCAGTCTATTGACACGGATGTTTATGAAGCTGCCGATCTGGATGGCGCAACAGGCTTCAAGCGCTTCAGCAGGATCACATTCCCGCTTCTTGCGCCGTCCTTTACGGTCAATATGGTATTATCGGCAAAAGGTTATCTGATGGTTTACGATCAGATCATGGCCATGACGGATGGCGGCCCCGGAACCACTACCACATCCATTGCCGTTCTGATTTACAAAAAGGGATTCGGAGGAGGGCAGTTTGCCTACCAGTCTGCCAATGCAGTGGTATTGTTCCTGGTTGTAGTAGCTGTATCCATATTCCAGCTGCGTGTTCTTGAAAAACGGGAGGAGAAATTGGGATGAAAAAATTATCAGAAGCCGGCGGAAAAAGCGGAAAAGAGCGTTATAACTGGCCTGTGACTGTTTTACTGATTATCGGAGTACTTCTGCTCATTGTTCTGCCGTTATATATGACGGTGATGATTGCTATCAAGGATCCTTCTGACATGGGAAATGTTCTGGCACTGCCGAAAAAGCTCAGACTTCAGAATTTTGTGGACGCATGGAATCTGACGGATTTCCCCAGAAAATTTTTTAATACGGCATTCATTACGGTGGTTAATCTGTTCTTTACACTGATTACAAATTCTTTTGTGGCATATGCCATCACCAGAAACCGGAAAAAATCGAAATTTTTCAATTTCATGTATTACTATCTGATCAGTGCCATGTTTATTCCGTTCAGTGTAATCATGCTGCCGCTGGTTGTTCAGGCAAATACTTTCCATTTGGATAATATTTACGGAATTACATTTCTTTATATTATTTTCGGGTTGCCCATGAACACATTTCTGTATTGCGGAGCAGTTAAATCGATTCCGGAGGCACTGGATGAGGCTGCCAAAATTGACGGTGCCAATCCGTTCCAGACTTTCTGGAAAATTATTTTCCCGGTTCTGAAACCAACTACGGCGACGGTGGCGATTCTGTCTTTCATGTGGACGTGGAATGATTTTACCATGCCGCTGGTACTTTTAAGTGATGCAAAGCAGCAGACTCTGCAGCTGGCTCAGTACGTATTCAAGAGTCAGTTCTCTGTGGATTACAACCTGGCATTTGCTTCTTATCTGCTGGTTCTTGCACCGGTTCTGCTGGTATATCTTGTCTGCCAGAAATGGATCATGAATGGTGTTGTAGCAGGGGCGGTTAAATAAACAGATCAAATAAAAAACAAGGCTGTTCAGAGTCCGGCGGTTTTTATGGCCGGCTCCGAACAGTTTATTGCAATTTACGGAGGTTTTTATGGAGAGAGCATGGTGGAAGGAAAGTATTGTTTATCAGATTTATCCGAGAAGTTTTATGGACAGCAATGGAGATGGGATCGGTGATATCCCGGGTATTATAGGAAAACTGGATTATTTAAAGGATCTTGGGGTCAATGTGCTCTGGATATCTCCCATGCTGGAATCTCCCGGAGATGACAATGGATATGATATCTCCGACTATTATAAAATACTGGATGATTTCGGAACCATGGAGGAATATGAGCTTCTTCTGAAAGAAGCTCATGAGCGTGGAATGAGGATTCTAATGGATCTTGTGGTTAATCATACCTCGGATGAACATGCATGGTTTGTGGAAAGCCGCAGTTCAACAGATAATCCTTACCGGGATTATTATATCTGGAAGCCGGGAAAAAACGGAAAGGAGCCCAATAACTGGGGAGCGTGTTTCGGAGGCTCTGCGTGGGAATATGATGCGGAAACCTCCATGTATTATCTGCACAATTTTTCCAGAAAACAGCCTGATCTGAACTGGGAAAATGAAAAGGTTCGGAAAGAAATTTACGAGATGATGAACTGGTGGTGTGAAAAGGGAATTGACGGTTTTCGTATGGATGTGATCAGCATGATTTCAAAAGATCAGCGTTATCCTGACGGGCCTGTGGAAAACGGCCTGTATGGAAATCCCGGCCCCTATTGCTGCAACGGCCCCCGTGTACATGAATTTCTTAAGGAAATGAACCGTGAAGTCCTTTCAAAGCATGATATCATGACGGTTGGTGAAACAGCCGGTGTGACCATTGAGGAAGCAAAAAAATATGCCGGTGCTGATACACAGGAATTGAATATGGTATTTCAGTTTGAGCATGTGAGTATCGGTGATGGAAAGCTTGGCAAATGGACCACAAAACGATATGATTTTATGGAATTGAAGAAAATCATCTGCAAATGGCAGACAGAGCTGGAGGGAAAAGCCTGGAACAGTATCTTCTGGGGAAATCACGATCAGCCGCGCGCTGTGACAAGATTCGGGGATGACCGGCCGGAGTACAGAGAAATTTCAGCCAAAATGCTTGCCACATGTCTTCTGAGCCTTCAGGGGACTCCGTACATCTATCAGGGTGATGAACTGGGTATGACCAACGCATATTTTGATGATATAAACAGTTATCGGGATATTGAAAGTATTCATTGCTTCCATGAGTTTACTGAAGCAGGCCTCATATCGGAAGAAGAGATGATGGAGTGTCTGAAACTGAGAGGGCGTGATAATTCACGAACCCCCATGCAGTGGGATGACAGCCTCAATGCAGGTTTTACGAAGGGAACTCCCTGGATCAGGGTAAATGAAAATTACCCGGAAATCAATGTGCAGGCGGAAATGGAAGATGAACATTCCGTCCTGAATTACTACAAACGTATGATTCGGATCAGGAAAGCGGAGCAGGGGCTGATCTATGGAGAATTTATTCCTGTGGAACCGGAACATACCTCGCTTTTTGCTTATAAACGTATTCTGGAAAATGACAGGTATCTGGTGGTATGTAATTTTACGGATCAGGCAGCGAAAATTTCTCTGCCTGAAGAATTCAGCGGAGGCAGAATACTTATATCCAATATGGATGACAGATACGATGCTGAAAAAGTCCGGATAACACAGGTAAAGCCTTATGAAGCATTTATTATAAAAGCATAAACAGATATGGAGCTTTAAAGGAAGGCATAGATTGTATGTAAATACAGAAATCCTGAAGGCTGCCGCACGAAATCAAATCAGTGCGGCAGCTCTGTGCTGATTGCAGAAATGATATGGTTAATCCTGTTGTTTTATCCACTCGCGATATGCATTGTAGTCAACGGACAGCATACGGCATGCTTCCTCCTCAGTCTGAGCTGCGTGGTTTAACATAAGCTGCCGGACTGAAAGAAAATTGCCTTCCCGGATGCCTTCCCGAATGCCTTCCCGGATGCCTTCCCGAATGCCTTCCCGGATGCCTTCCCGAATGCCTTCCTGTCTTGCCTGCTGTGATACTTTTTCCTTCATGCTGTTGAAATAGTCATCTATTACACTGCTCATATACGTTACACCTTCCTCTGTTTCTTTAAACAGTCTGACTCTGTCGGATAATCGTGGAAAATTATCGTGATATCCTGTACTGTTTTTGAAAAACTGCATCAGTTCTGCAATGTCGGAACCGTCGTTGACTCTGGTATTTACATAAATTTCGTGAAAGCCATTGTCAACAAATGTCCCGGTTTCTTTCAGACATCGTTCCACGTGATAAATCGTTCTTTTTTCCGTAAACAGGTCAAATGCAGATATGAAAATGATTGTTACATCCGGTACATTGAAATAATCCGTACCGGTTTTCGTTGCTGCTGATGTAATCAGGGAACCGTTATAACGGACCCGGCGCTGATGGTCATCGTTATCAGATTTTTGAACTTCCACATTGTAGTATCTGCCATTGGAATCTCTGCACCGGGCATCCAGAATAACAGATTTACCCTGAAGATTTTTAAGGGAATCCTGAGGATGATTCTCTGTTACTTCGAGATTGTTGTCTTCGAGAAGGATTCTGAGGATTTCCTGGCATACCTCAATGTCTTCCACCATCTTGTGAAAAAATATGTCATCAATTACATTCAGCTTCGAAACCAGATAGTTGCTTTTTTTGTTTGTTGTATTTGTCAATAGTAGCCTCTCTTTCTGTGTATTGCTTTACAGGAGATCCTGCCGGAATAACAAAAAGAGATATCGTTGGAATCCCTCTTTGTTTCAGAGGGATCCTGTATCTGTGGGAATTTGTAATGGTGGCAAATCGTATGTTGAGTATGTAGGCCGGATGAAGCTTCCTTTCTGCAGTGTTAAAACATATCATTCGCTACAATACAGATAATATAACATTTATTATATCTCATGTCAAGAAAAAAGGCTGATAAAGCAGTGAAAAAATGAGCTGTAATTTTCCGAAGAAAGGGATGCATGAATGTGTCCTTTCTGGTAAACTGTCTGTATACAGAAAGGAGACAATACATGAAAGCATTATTTGTACATTATCCGAAATGCACCACCTGTAAAAAAGCAGAGAAATGGCTGAAGGAAAAAGGTGTGGATTACGAGGCACGGGATATTAAAAATGATAATCCCACATATGAGGAGCTGAAAAAGTGGTATGAAACCAGCGGACTTGATATTAAGAAATTTTTCAATACCAGCGGGATGCTTTACAGAGAAATGAATCTGAAGGATCGTCTGCCGTCCATGAGTCTGGAAGAAAAGCTGGAGCTGCTGGCGACAGACGGGATGCTGGTAAAACGTCCGGTGCTGGTTATCGGCGATCAGGTGCTGACCGGATTTAAGGAATCGGACTGGGAAAACGCTGTGGACCTTTGATCTGTCATGCTGTCCAGGCATCGGATGGAAAGCAGCAGGTATTCCCGCTCATAACTGTCCTCCAGATTGAGATTAAATAACGAAATCATTTTCTCAAGTCTGTAGATCAGCGTATTTTTATGAACATACAGAAGTTCGGCTGTTTTTCCCCGGCTGCGTTCACAGCGCAGATAGGTTTTCAGAATATCATAAAATGCAGTGTGATTTTCCAGATCATAATTCTGTATACACGAAAGAGCCGGATGAATTGCAAGTTTCCGGCAGTCAGGGCCGGTTTTCAGTCCTGCAAGATCCGTAAGAGCGCAGTCATAATAGGTTTTGCATTTCATTTGTCTGCATAGCATCGCCTGCCGGTATTGGACCGCCATATGTTCAATACCGGCAAATGCGTAGCTGGCATGATATCTCAGTTTCAGCTGATCGGCAAATTGAAAAAATCCTTCCGGGGATTCAATGCGGCGGGGCTTGTTTTTTCCGGCTGTATTGAAAATTTTCAGAGGAATACAGCAGATGATATCCGAAGAAGTTTCCAATAGTGCAGATTCATCACAATAAAGAATATTCGGGAAAAAATTTTTCAGATTTTTCATATCATAGCTGCAGGTAATGGGGGTACCCTGTTCGCGATGAAGAAGAACAATCATAAAATACTGATCCGGGCTCCAGCCCTGCAGCTGGTAAAATGTGCTGCGACTGGTGTGATTGTTGTGTTTACCTGACAAAAAGTCACGAAACAGACTCTGGACGATGGAACCATAGTCTTCATTTATATTGTGATTGGCTACAAGACACAGAGCACGCTTGATATAGATGGCCAGATGTTTATGATAGGCTTTGAAAGGTGTTTTGCTGATGATGGTCAGCTGTCCTGTGAGCTGGCCGGAGGAATTTTCCTGGCTGATCATCATGGAGTACTGGTATTCTCCGCCGGCTTTTGGTTCTGTAAATATTTCACTGTCCCATTTTTTTAGAAGCTTTTCCATATACTGGCCACCCTGCATGCGGGAAAGAGAACTGACTGACAGAGTTCCGTAGCGCCAGAAATCTCCCCAGTTTTCATTAATGCTGTTTTCCGGATATTGTCTGGAAAATGCAGTAATCTGCAGGCTCATGTTTGTATAAAACATGGGACCGAATACAGTTTTGCATGCATCGATAATTACCTGCTCCGGATTTTCTTTCTGAAAAGCGGAGAGCATCTGCTGTTCCCATTCCTGATAAAATGCAAAAGCATCCATTACAGTGTCCAGTACATCTTCCAGTTCCTGTGTTTTCAGACTGATCACATCTTTTCTGTGGACCAGCAATATTTCATCCGATTCGGACTGTTCGAAAAAGTCCCGGTTGCGTCCTATGTAAAGAAAGTCGGGACTGGGATTTTTGTTATAGGAAAACAGGCGGACACCCGCTATGGTCGGTTTGTCAGATATGATGGTGGATACCGGATGATATTTCTGTATCCAGTTTTCTATGATTGTCATACTTAATTTCATGAGTCATTTCCCTCCTTGTATATTTTTTTGTTTTTTATATCTTTCCGTCTTCTGATTTTTCGTCTGTACAGACGAAAAAAACAGAAAAAGATGAATAAATCCTATATGATCGGGCTGTATACATGAACCGATTTATTTTATATAGTTATTATATCGAATGAATCGGAAAATGAAAATCAAATCTCGGAGGAGGATGTTAAGTAATGAAAGATCATAAGAATTTTGATGCAAGTTCATCATGGTTTGCCACCGGAGTCAGGGCTGCCGAAGCGCAGACACCTGCTGCGGAACGTTTTGCCAGAAGAATACAGCTGGTAGAAGATGCCACCCTGCTGAAAGAACCGGAACGGATTCCCATGTGTCCCATGTTTGGTGCACTTCCGTATAATCTTATGGGTTCTTCCTATAAAGCTGCCATGTACGATTTTGATGAAGCCAGCGATGCTTTGATCAGATTCTATCAGGAATTCCAGCCCGATGCAACGACACATACGGCATTCACCAGCGGTAAAGCCAATGAACTGGCGCAGTCCACCATGATTGACTGGCCCGGCCGCCCCGGTACAAGAGTACCGGATTTTTCCACACACCAGGTTATTGAAAATGAATATATGAGTGAGGATGAATATCCGGAGCTGCTTAAGGATTTCACGGGATTTATGCTGAGAAAATATATTCCCCGGGCATATCCTGCACTTTCCGGACTTTCAGATATCCGTTTTGTTCCGTCTATTGTATTAAATACGACACCCCTTGCATCTCTTTATGCGAAAAAGGCACAGGAGGCATTTGCCCTTCTGGCAAAGATCGGCGAGGAAGACGGCAAAGCTGCGGATGCATCCAATGCAGTGTCGAATAAACTGGGAGAAATGGGATTCCCGCCCATGTTTACCGGCGCAGGAGAAGCACCGTTTGATATTATCGGCGATTATTACCGCGGAACGCTGGCAACTCTGACAGATCAGCTGGAATATGCGGATGAACTGGCGGAGGCATGTGATATGCTGGCGGATATCCAGATTGAATCCTGGCAGTATTTTAAAGAGATCCCTCTCCCTGTGAAACGCGTATTCTTCCCTCTCCACAAAGGTATGGATGGATTTATGAGTCCTGAACAGTATGAAAAGATCTACTGGAAACCCTTGAAAAAATGTATGATGGCACTTATTGATATGGGTGTAACACCATTTATTTATACGGAGGGAAATTATAATACCCGGCTGGAGCAGCTGGCCGATGTACCGAAAGGAAAGGTTATCTATCACTTTGAAAATGTGGATATGGCCAGAGCAAAGGAAATTCTTGGAAAAACAGCAGCAATAAGCGGAAATCTTCCAATTTATACGCTGGAACACGGTACGAAAGAGCAGGTGATCGATCAGACCAAACGGCTTATTGATATATGTGCACCCGGAGGCGGTTATATATTCGATTTTAACGGATGTATTGACAATGCAAAAAGAGAAAATCTGGAAGCCATGTTCGATACGGTTTACACATACGGAAAAAAATAGAAATCGGAACAATGTCTGAGAACAGGTTAACTGAAAAACCGGATATGTGAAAAGGAGGATATCGTTATGCTGACAATCCGTGAAAATTTTATGGAAACAATTAAAGGTGGTCATCCTGACCGTTTCGTAAAACAGTATGAATATCAGGAATGGATTAATGATCCGTTATTTCCCGTTTATTTTGGAACGATTGTACCCGGCGGAGAATGGATTAACGGCTGGGGGGTAAAAAACAAATTTCCTGCGGGGGTTCCCGGTCCGTTCCCCTGCTGTGAAGGCGAAGATAAGGTCTGCAAGGATATTACACGCTGGCGTGAATATGTAAAAGCCCCCAATCTTGTTCTGCCTCCTGAGGCATGGGAAGAATGTATTGATCAGGTTTCTAAAATTGATCGAAAGGAAAAATTTGTTACGGCCAAAGTGTTTTGTGGCATTTTTGAAAAACTCCATTATCTGATGGGAATGGAGGATGCATTGATTAATTTCTATGAAGAACCGGAAGCAATGCATGAGCTGATTGATTATCTGACAGACTGGGAAATTACACTGGCAGAAGAAACAATCAAATATGTTCATCCGGATGCTCTGTTCCACCACGATGACTGGGGAAGCCAGAGAAGCCTGTTCCTTTCACCGGAAATGTTTAATGAATTTATTCTGCCGGCATATAAGAAAATTTACGGATACTGGAAATCCAATGGCGTAGAGGTCATTATTCATCATTCGGATTCTTATGCGGCGGAACTGGTTCCTTCCATGATTGAAATGGGTGTTGATGTTTATCAGGGTGCAGTTTCTGATAATAATATTCCTGAACTGATCAGAAAATATGGCGGACAGATCACCATTATGGGCGGTCTCGATAATGGTAAATACGATCGTGAAGACTGGACAAAAGAAAAGGTTCGTGCAGGCTTTAAAGAACTGCTGGAAACGGCAGGATGCCGCTACATTATTCCCGGTCTTACCATGGGAGGACCGGAAACAACTTATCCGGGCCTGTATGAAGCGGTAAGCGAGGTTCTGGCAGAGTTTGATCCGATTTATTTCCCGCAGAATTAATCTGAAATAATCATATGAGTTAAAAGTATTTGACGCGCGTCAAATAAAAGCATATAAAAGGGAATTGTATGCCTGATTTATTCCTGCTTAATAAGTGAATAAAATTCTCCCATTTACAGATACTATTTCCAGAAACGGAAAGTTAAGTCAAAAGAAAAGGTTGGGGACTCTGAAAACACCTGAATTTTGCTGATTTTGTTCAAATTCATAGGAAGCACAGCCTGCAGTTTATATACCTCCGGAGCGATTGCTTCGGAGGTTAAGTGCGTATAATCAAAAAAATAGTATAATTAAACTTGCGTATAATCAAAAAGAATGATATAATAGTGCGTATAATCAAAGATTATAATGAATATACAGATGCGTATAATTGGAGAAAACTATGATATTAAAAAGAAAGATATATTCTAAACTCCTTGATTGGAAATTAGAATCAAGAGGCAGTAAAGCAATCTTAATTGAAGGAGCAAGACGCATCGGAAAGTCAACGATTTGTGAAGAATTCGCCAGAAATGAGTATGATAATTACATCCTGATTGACTTTGCAAAAAAAGATAAGGATGTTGAACAGTATTTTGAAAGCTACCTGAATGACCTTGATACATTCTTTATGATGCTGCAGGCTCATTTCGGAAAAAAATTGAAGAAAAGGGATGCCGTTATTATTTTTGATGAAGTACAGATGTACCCGCAGGCAAGGGCGGCAATTAAGTATCTGGTAGCAGATGGAAGATATGATTATATCGAAACAGGGTCTTTGATTTCAATTAAAGAAAATGTAAAAGATATTGTAATTCCTTCAGAAGAACGTCATTTGAACATGCATCCGTTGGATTTTGAAGAATTTGCATGGGCACTGGGGGAAGATGTGCTTTTAGATTGCATCAGGAATTGCTTCAATAAAAAAATTCCTATGGACAGAGGGCTGCATAATAAAGCAATGCTTCTGTTTAAACAATATATGTTGGTTGGGGGAATGCCGAAACCGGTCATTCTTTTTGTAGAACATCATAAGGATTTTTCCTTGGCCGACAGCGAAAAAAGAGATATTCTGAAACTGTACAGGGAAGATATCATGAAAATAAATGCCCAATACAGGAGTAAAGTGCTGGCTATATTTGATCAGATACCAGGTCTGCTTTCGCAGCATGAAAAAAGGGTTGTCTTTAAGAAAATTCAGGAGGGTTCTTATGCGGAACAATATGAGGAGACCTTCTTCTGGCTGGCAGATTCCATGATAACGAATGAATGTTTTATGTGCAGCGATCCTAACGTAGGATTGTCTATAAATGAAGTAAGAACATATGTGAAATGCTATATGGGGGACACCGGATTGCTGGTGAGCCACGCATTTGATGAGAATGAACTACTGAAAGATGAAGTATATAAACAGATTTTATCAGGAAAACTTTCGATGAATGAAGGGATGCTGTATGAAAACATCATTGCTCAAATGCTGACGGCAAATGGGCATAAATTGTATTTTTATACGCATTATAATGATGAGAAACACAGAAATGATATAGAAATAGATTTTGTACTTTCAAATAACAGCAAATTGAAATATAAAATTTATCCGATCGAGGTAAAGTCGGGAGTAAAATATACAACAACATCACTGGTAAGATTTAAAGAAAAATATAAGAACAGAATCGGAGAAAGTTATATTATTCATCCGAGAAATCTGATGGTAAAAGATGACATTGTGTGTATTCCGCCCTATATGGTAATGATGCTTTAGGAAGAAGACAACCGCAAATGGTCAGTTGATCTATTCCTGCGTAATAAGTGAATAAAATTCTCCCATTTACAGATACTATTTCCAGAAACGGAAAGTTAAGTCAAAAGGTACAGTAAATGGAGGATTTTTATTATGAAAGCTACGGGAATTGTACGGCGTATAGATGATCTGGGACGAATTGTGATTCCGAAAGAAATACGGCGTACTCTCCGTCTTCGGGAGGGTACGCCGCTGGAAATTTATACAGATGCAGAAGGGGGGATTGTCCTGAAAAAATATTCTCCCATGGAGGATCTCGGAACTTTTGCGCGAAAATATGCCGATGCTCTGGCGCAGGCTACGGGACATATGGTGTGTATTATGGACCGTGATCAGATTATCGCTGCTGCGGGGGGCGCTAAAAAAGAGATTCAGGGTAAACAGATCAGTAAACAGATGGAATCAGTTATATCCAACCGTACAGTGATTCTGCCGGGCTCCGGGGGAGGACAGAAAAATGTGTCGATTGCTGCCGGTGAACCAGGTGAGTATACCAGTATGGTGGTATATCCCATCATCTGTGAGGGCGATGCCATCGGAGCAGTAAGCCTGATGAGCCGGGATTCCAGAAAAAAGATGGGAGAAGCCGAACAGAAACTGGCAGCGGCAGCAGCCGGATTTTTGGGTAAACAGATGGAAAGCTGATGTATCAACGGCAGAGGATATGATGACGGGATCCTCTGCTGTTTTTTTGTTTTTGTTTCAGAAGAAAAAAGTGGTATAGTAATAGTTACAGGAGGAGATGATCATGAAAGTGTTAATAACAGGTTTTGAACCCTTCGGCGGTGAGAAAGTAAATCCTGCCTGGGAAGCGGTAAAACTTTTGCCGGATACGATTGCAGGTGCAAAAATCATTAAAATGCAGATACCTGTTGTTTTTTCAAAAAGCGGATCCGCGGTGGAAGCAGGTATTCGGGAACATCAGCCGGATGTGGTCATCAGTGTGGGACAGGCCGGCGGGCGTTCCTGTATTACGGTTGAGCAGGTGGCGATCAATCTGGCGGATGCCCGGATTGCGGACAATGACGGAGAGCAGCCTGTGGATGAACCGCTTCAGCCGGACGGACCGGCTGCTTATTTTGCTACTATTCCGGTTAAAGCAATCGTGAAAAATGTGCGTGGTCATGGTATTCCGTGCCATATTTCCTATACGGCGGGGACCTATGTGTGCAACTGTGTAATGTATCGTGTGCTTCATTTTGTATCAGCCGGATATCCGGGCATCCGCGCAGGTTTTATTCATGTGCCGTTTGCGGCCGGGCAGGCAGTGGATAAGCCTGCAGGGACTCCGTTTATGCCTCTGGAAATGATTGCAGAGGGGCTGGAGTATGCAATTGAGGCTGTTGTATGTCCGGTGTTATCTGGAGAAATGTGAGGCTGTCCCCTTGCTTCTACACATTTCACCTGCGGGCGCATGTATAATTGCGTGAGAGAATGCTAAGTGTTCTCTCACGTTTTTTTAATGGGAATAACAGGAAATCCATGGCAGAAGGGGGACTTTTTGTGCGTAAGTGGGAATGGGTTAAAACGGTTCTGGCAGCAGCGGCGGCAGTGACACTTATGTTGTTTCTGGGGAATCGGGAAGCATTTTACAGCTGGATTGAAACGCTGATCTGTATCGGAATTCTGGCGGGAGGTTTTTATGGGGGGTATATGGGCGGGTTTGTGGCCGGAGGTATGGGGGGCCTGCTGCTTTGGTATATCATGGGAGGAGAACTGCTGCAGGTAATCGGGCTTATGGCCGGAGGAGGATGCTGCGCTTTTTTCAGGCAGCTGGGAAAGGGAGCGGCCTGCATGGCATTTCTTTCCGGTACGGCGGTTCTCTATCTGCTGTTTGATGTGCCTTTTCCGGCAGACATGTTTGAATCGTTGCTGGTGTCTATGGCAGTTTTTCTGATTGTGTGTCCTGAGAAAAAAATCCGGAGAGGTCCAAAAGGTCATGACACAGGTATGTCTCATGGACAAAAAAGGAAGTCCGGCAGAAAGCAGGAAGATATTTTTCCTGAGGAAAGCGCTGTGACACAGAAATGGAGACGTCTGGCGGACAGTTTTACCATGCTGGCCAACAGTTTTGATGATCAGAGCATTTTAATGCAGTTTGATGAAATTGATGATCTAAGTGCTGCTGAATGGAAGCAGCGTTTTCTGGAAAGCAGACAGGCTATCCGTCTGCAGTTTATGCAGGCCGGGCAGATTATTCGGGAACAGCAGAATCAGATTGAGATGTGGAAGGATGTGACAGAGGATTACAGAGAAAAAATATGCAGAAATCTCAGGTGCCGCCGTCTGGTCTGCAGTCAGCTTCTTATCATGGAAAACACGACAGGTAGACAGGAGATATTTGCCGTACTGTCCTGCAGGAAAGGAGGACATCTGTCTGCTCAGGAAGCAGCAGGGCTGATCCATACGGAGTCCGGGAAAAAATTCTGTCCGGCATATGACTGCCGGTCTGTGATCAGTGAACGATCCGGACAGGTGCATTTTATTGAACGGCAGCATTTTAAAGTACTGTATGGTCTTTCCAGAAAAAACAGGGAAGGAGAGGATTGTTCAGGAGATTCTTTTTCTGCCAGGATGCTTGGGGAAGACCGCATGCTTTTGTGTCTGTCTGATGGCATGGGAACCGGAAAAAAAGCCGGGCTGGAGAGTGAAATGGCAGTGGATCTTCTGGAACAGCTGCTGGAAAACGGATTTTCCGTTACGGCAGCAGTCAGTATGATCAATCATATTCTCCTGAACCAGCGCAGCAGACAGACGCCGACCACTCTCGATATCTGTGTTCTGGATCTGTACAGCGGAATCTGCCAGTTTGCAAAAATGGGTGCTTCGGCCGGTTATTTGAAACGGGGAGAAAGTGTGTCCGCAATACACGGACAGGCAGTGCCGCTGGGTATGATTCCATGGGAAGCTCTGGACCGGAGTATGGTACCTTCAGAGCAGCTTCGGTCGGGAGATATGCTGATCATGATGACAGACGGGGTATCGGAAAAAGCCGGAATTGCTTCCGATGAGATATTGAAGGAACTGATTTCAGGGTGCACCATCCGCAATGCGGAGGAAATGGCCGAATGGCTGATGAATCAGCTTCTCATGCTGGATGAAACCATACGGGATGACATGACAATTCTGGTTGCAGGTATATGGAGAAAATAGTATTATTGTTATGTATTACGTAATAAGATGAGTGGCAATTGTATGGAATATAAGAATGATAAAATGAAGCTGAGTGCTCTGGAGCAGCAGGTATTGTGGTTTATCAGACAGGAGAAACTTCTGGCTTCGGGGAACAGGGTTCTTGCTGCTGTTTCCGGGGGAGCAGATTCTGTTTGCCTGATGCTGATCCTGAAAAGGCTGGAAAAGCTGCTGGGAATCCACATGGAAGCCGTGACTGTACATCACGGGATCCGTGGGAAATCTGCTGACAGGGATGTGGAATTTGTACGGGAGCTCTGCAGTGCTTATGAGATTCCTGTACATGTGTGCCGGGTGGATGTGCCCGGTATCGTAAAGTTACAGCAGATTTCCCAGGAAGAGGCGGCGCGGCAGGCAAGATATGAATGCTTTGCCCATGTGGCCGGGGAAACCGGTGCACAGGTTATTGCGGTGGCACACCACCGGGATGACAACTGTGAAACGATTCTTCATCACCTTTTCCGGGGAAGCAGTCTGAAAGGTCTTGGAGGAATGGCCCCCCGGCGAAAGATGGGGGATTTTTCTGTTATCAGGCCGTTTCTGGAAACGGGTCGTCAGGAAATTGAAGGCTGGCTTAAAGAAAGAGATATTGTGTGGCGCACGGATGAGACAAATCTGGAGGATGATTATACACGCAACAGGATGAGACATCATGTGATTCCGCTGGTGGAAAATGAGATTAACGGGCAGGCATCGGCTCATGTGGTACAGGCGGCGGGCTATATTGCCCAGGCTCAGGAGCTGGTGGAAGAATTGGCCGGACAGTGGCTGAAAATGCATGGAAATTACGATGCACAGCGGAAGATATTTGAAATTCCTGCGGCACTTCTTAAGGACTGCCGCCCGATTGTGCGCCGTGAGATCTTTATTCAGATCTGTCGGAAAATCATGGGAAATGCAGAACTGAAAGATGTGGGACATGTCCATCTGGAAATGATTGAAAAACTGCGGCAGGGGCAGACCTCGCGCAGACTGGAGCTGCCGGGAGGAATTCATGTCAGGAAAGAATATGACCGGCTTGTTTTCTGCCGGCCCGGTCATGAAAAAACGGGAGAGACCTCTTTGGAGGGTGGGGATTTGACAGACCGGGATACAATAAATAATTATTGTTCCCAAGAAGGGATGAATCCTTTTATTCTGTCAGACGGAAGAATTGTGGAGAATCATAATCCGGAGCTGTCAGAGGGCATCCGTTTCAGGATTTTTTCGTATAATGGTGAAAAAATCCCGGAAAACGGCTATACGAAATGGTTTGATTATGATACAATTAAAAATGGACTTTCCCTGCGGACACGCCGGACAGGTGATTATTTTCTTCTGGACGGAGGCGGTAAAAAGACAGTGAAATCCTATATGATTGATCAGAAGATTCCGGCTGACAGAAGAGATTCCGTGCTTTTACTGACGGAAGGCAGTCATGTGCTGTGGCTTTCTGACGGACGGATTTCAGCAGCATATAAGGTGAACAGGGATACTCACAGTGTTTTAGAATTGATATACTTAAAAGAGGAGAGATTATCATGAGCGAAAGAATCCGGGTTCTGCTTACAGAAGAAGAAGTAGATCGTAAAATCAGTGAAATTGGCGCTAAAATCAGTGAAGATTATCAGGGCAGGACAGTGCATATGATCTGTATTTTAAAAGGCGGCGTATGCTTTATGTGCGAACTGGCCAAAAGGATTACCGTTCCGGTATCTTTTGATTTCATGTCCGTATCCAGCTATGGTGCAGGCACAGAGTCCAGTGGTATTATCAAGATCATTAAAGATCTGGATGAACCTTTGAAAGGGAAGGATGTTCTGATTGTTGAGGATATTATCGATTCGGGCCGTACTCTGAGTCATCTCTGCAAACTGCTTGAGAACAGGGAGCCGGCAAGTATCCGCATCTGTACTTTACTTGATAAACCTTCCAGACGTGTGAAAGCTGTCAATGTTGATTATACGGCTTTCCAGATTCCTGATGAATTTGTTGTGGGATATGGTCTGGATTATGATCAGAAATACAGGAATCTCCCTTACATTGGTGTAGTCGAATTCGACGAAGATTGATATTCCAGGAGGTTTATTTTTAATTGAAGAAACGAGTAAATTATTTTCTCCCTCTGCTGCTGATGCTGGTACTTGTGCTGATTTATACCAGCTCCAACATGTTTTACGGAGAATCATGTACCTACAGTCAATATGAAAAGCTGGCAGCAGGAGGAAAGATTGCCAGCGCCCGTGTAATTCCCAATGCGGAGACTCCTACGGGACGTATCACGTTCCAGACGGCAGATGGAACAGGTTATACACTGAATGTGGCCGATGTCAATGAGGAACTGGATAAATTAAAAGAAGCTGATGTTCCTGTTGATATTGACAAGGTTCAGCGGGAGAATTATTTCTTTTCCATTGTGCTGCCGATCTTATGCGGAATCGTTCTGATCGGCATGATGTTCATTATGATGAACAATCAGGCCATGCAGGGCGGAAGCGGCAACAAGATGATGAATTTCGGAAAGAGCCGTGCGCGCCGGGATGACGGGAAGAACCGGGTCACATTCAGGGATGTGGCAGGTCTGCATGAAGAAAAGGAAGATCTGGAGGAACTGGTGGATTTTCTGAAAGCACCTCAGAAATATATTAATCTGGGAGCCAGAATCCCCAAAGGTGTGCTTCTTGTAGGGCCGCCCGGTACCGGTAAAACTCTGCTGGCCAAAGCGGTGGCAGGTGAAGCGGGGGTTCCTTTTTTCAGCATTTCCGGCTCTGATTTTGTGGAGATGTTTGTAGGTGTGGGTGCGTCACGGGTCAGAGACCTGTTTCATGAGGCAAAAAACAATGCTCCCTGTATCGTATTTATCGATGAAATTGATGCAGTGGCAAGAAAAAGAGGAGCAGGCATGGGTGGAGGCCATGATGAACGTGAGCAGACCCTGAACCAGCTTCTGGTGGAAATGGATGGCTTTGGCGTGAATGAAGGCATTATTGTGCTTGCAGCCACCAATCGTGTGGATATTCTTGATCCTGCTATTTTGCGGCCCGGCCGGTTTGACCGTAAGGTTGGCGTGGGCAGACCGGATGTGAGAGGACGTGAGGAGATTCTGAAGGTTCATTCCAGAAAGAAGCCTCTGGCGGATGATGTGGATCTTCACCGGGTGGCACTTACCACCTCCGGATTTGCGGGTGCGGATCTGGAGAATCTGATGAATGAAGCAGCTATCCGTGCTGCAAAAGATAATCGTGCCTATATTACAAGGGAAGATATTGATCAGTCATTTATTAAGGTAGGCATCGGTGCGGAGAAGAAGAGCCGGCTGATTTCCGAGAAGGAAAAGAAAATCACGGCTTATCATGAATCAGGTCATGCGATTCTGTTCCATGTGCTTCCGGATGTGGGACCGGTTCATACGGTTTCCATCATTCCCACCGGTATGGGTGCAGCGGGTTATACCATGCCTCAGCCGGGAGCGGATGAGATGTTTGAGACCAGAAGCAGGATGCTTCAGGATATTATGGTCAGCCTGGGGGGCCGCATTGCGGAAGAGATGATTTTTGGGGATGTGACAACAGGTGCATCTCAGGATATCAAACAGGCAACTTCCACAGCCCGCAGCATGGTTACCAGATACGGCATGTCCGAGTCACTGGGTATGATCAATTACGACACGGATGATGATGAGGTTTTCATCGGGCGGGATCTGGCTCATACAAGAAGCTACAGCGAAAGCGTTGCCAGCAGAATCGACGAAGAAGTCAAAAAGATCGTGGATTCCTGTTATGAAAAGGCACACAGCATACTGGAAGAGAACAGAGATGTTCTGGAACAGAGTGCACAGCTTCTGATGGAAAAGGAAAAAATCACAAGAGAAGAATTCGAAGCACTTTTTGAAAACAGAGCATAAAACGGCAGATGTCTTTGTGACAAAGATAAACGTCCGTGCAAAAAAGAACAAAAACCGCGGGAAAATAGAGCATTTTTTTCCGCGGTTTTTTGAAATCTGTTTTTTTCATTATTCACGATGCATAGAATTTGATTAAAAAAAGAGGAGGATTTGTTAACACTTATTTTTGAAATAAGGATATAATAAGTATCGTAAATCCCCCAATACATCATATATTTTTGCTACACCCCCATAAAATGAAATACCTTCTCCTGAAAAGGCCAGTACTTCCCCGTACTGGTCTTTTCTCTTTTGTATAATAAATATTTTTCTGTATTGTGATTATGATGAAATAGCGGCAGATAATGAGGGTTTCATTATATGAAAATTGATGAAAAAAGTCCAGATTTGTCAAAAAAGAAGCTTAATTTTCGGCGGTTTTTCTGCGCATTTCAGAACAATTTAGCTTGTGTTAATGCATTTGATATTATAAAATAAGTATCAGAAATATGATGAGTAAACATATTAATAGAGGAGAAACAGATGTCTGATATGAGTAGAGGAATTGATGAACGCGCGCTGTTTTCTGATGAAAGCAGTATGTTTCGAATACCGGAAGAGCCGAATCCGGGTGATATGGTGACAATACGTTTTCGTACACGTAAAGGTGATGCAGATAGAGTAACGTTGTATATGCAGTTTGGAAAGGCGGCAGCCTGTTCAGATGAAGAGGCGGGCGCTGAAAGCGGGGAGGAGACAGGCTGTGTAAAAGCAGAGGACGCTCCGGCAGAGGAAAGCCACGGAGGTCTGGTTCATGTGGAACGGGAAGAAGCTGTTGTTATGACTCTTGAAAGCAGCGGAGACGAAGAAGAGATTGGTTTTGATTCCCGGTTTGATTTTTATGAAGTCTGTGTGCCTGTGGGAAAGGATCCTTTCTGGTATTATTTTATTGTGGAAAAAGGGGAACAGCAGATTCGTTACAACAAGCTTGGGGTCACTGAGGAGACAGAGTGCCGCTATAGTTTTGTGCTGCGCCCGGGTGTGCATGTACCTGAATGGGCAAAGGGTGCTGTTTTCTATCAGATTTTTGTAGATCGTTTCTGCAACGGAGATCCTTCCAATGATGTACTGAACAGAGAATATCTGTATGTGGATGGAATTCCTTCCACCAGTGCGAGAAACTGGTCGGATGACTCCCTGGCTCTGGATGTGGGGCGTTTTTACGGCGGGGATCTTCAGGGGGTTATGGATAAGCTGGATTATATCCAGAGTCTGGGTGTTAATGCCATTTATTTCAATCCTCTGTTTGTATCTCCTTCCAATCACAAGTATGATATTCAGGATTACGATTATATCGATCCTCATTATGGCGTGATTCTGGAGGATGAAGGAGAATTGCTGCGTGAGGGTGTTAATGATAACAGGAATGCCAGCCGTTATATCAGCCGTGTTACCAGTTTTAAGAATCTGGAAGCCAGCAACGAGCTGTTCGCAAAGCTGTGTCAGGAGGCACATAAGAGAGGCATTCGTATTATTCTGGACGGAGTGTTCAATCATTGTGGTTCTTTTAATAAATGGCTGGACAGAGAGCGGATCTATGAGAATCAGGAAGGATATGAAAAAGGTGCTTATGTCAGCAAGGACAGTCCCTATCATGATTTTTTCTATTTTCATAATGACAGCTGGCCCTATAATGACAGTTATCAGGGCTGGTGGGATCACGATACTCTGCCTAAACTGAATTACGAAGGCTCGGAAGAACTTTGCGATTATATTATGCGCATTGGACGTAAATGGGTTTCCGAACCTTTCAGTGTGGACGGATGGCGTCTTGATGTGGCTGCGGATCTGGGACATTCCGGTGAATTTAATCATAAGTTCTGGAAGCGGTTCCGCGAAAATGTCAAGGATTCCAGAGAGGATGCCCTGATTCTGGCCGAGCATTACGGAGATGCATCCGAGTGGCTCAGGGGCGATGAATGGGATACCATCATGAATTACGATGCTTTCATGGAGCCGGTCACCTGGTTTCTGACAGGTCTTGAGAAGCACAGTGACCGGTATGATGAGCATATGTTCAATAACGGAAAGGTTTTTTATGATACCATGCGTTACAATATGTGCCGTCTGCACAGAGGTGCCCTGCTGACTTCCATGAATGAGCTGTCCAACCACGATCATTCCCGTTTTATGACAAGAACCAACCGCAAGGTGGGGCGTCTTACGTATCTGGGAGCCAGAGAGGCGGAAGAGGGGATCAACAAAGGGATTTTCCGGGAAGCGGCTGTTATTCAGATGACATGGCCCGGTGCACCGACTATTTATTATGGAGATGAGACCGGACTCTGCGGATGGACAGACCCGGACAGCAGAAGAACTTATCCATGGGATAATCAGGATCTGGAGATGATTGAATTTCACAAATACCTGGGCGGAATCCACAAGAGAAATAAGGCTTTGAGAACAGGTTCGCTGAAATTCCTGGGGTATGATTACGGTATTATCATGTACGGCCGTTTTCTGGATGAGAACAGGGTAGCCGTTGCAGTCAATAATCAGGATCATGAAGTGGAACTGGATATTCCTGTATGGGAACTGGGAATTGAAGACGGAACCCGGATGATGCGGCTGATGAGTACCTGGGAGGACGGCTATAATGTGGGCTCCTGGACTTATATAGTGGAAAACGGCGTGGCTCATGTTAAAGTAGAAGCTTACGGAGCAGTTATTATCCGTAATATGGAAGCAGGGGAATAGCGGAGGACAGAAGATTGCAGTTCAGCAGGCATTTGTAATTTTCATGGAAAATCATGCTTTGCTGAACTGTTTTTGGAAAAATAAAAAAAGTACTTGACATTTTGCTCTTTTTGATTTATAGTAAGCGTGTTGTTTGAAAGACATACATGCGGGTGTAGTTCAATGGTAGAACACTAGCCTTCCAAGCTAGATACGTGGGTTCGATTCCCATCACCCGCTTTACAGAGGCACATCATTTTGATGTGCCTTTTTCCATATTTACCGGACAGGATTTATCTATGTACCTGAGAAGGTTATTGAATGTGAGGTGTGGTATGCAGACTGAAGTTTATTCAGGTTATTGCGGGCAGAAGACATTTTCCGGGGAAGATACAGGGCAGGGGCGTTTTCTGCTGGCGGCGGTGAATGCCAGATATATTCATTCAAATCTGGCTGTTTACAGCCTGCGGGCCTATGCCCGGGCAAAAGGAGTGGAAACAGATCTGGCGGAATACACGATCAATCACCAGAAGGAGGAGGTTTTGCGGGACATTTATCTGCGGCATCCGGGTGCTGTGGGTTTTTCCTGCTATATATGGAATATGGATTTCATCCGTGAACTGGCGGAGGAACTTCATAAAATCATGCCGCAGCTTCCCATCTGGCTGGGAGGTCCGGAGGTTTCCTGGAATCCGGAGGAAAGGCTTGAAGAGATGCCTTTTGTGACCGGCATCATGACAGGAGAGGGGGAACAGACCTTTGCACAGCTGGCGGCTTTTTATGAGGAGGTCCGCAGGAGAAGTACAGATCACGGCCTGTTGGATGATATGGAAGACGGCATATCGGCTGACACAGCGGCTGCCCTGATTCAGATACCGGGACTTTGCTGCCGTGATCGTTCGGGCAGAATCCTGCGGACAGCTTCCAGAGAGCTGCTTTCCATGGATGAGCTGGTATTTCCGTATGAGAATCTTGATGAGTATGCCAATCGGATTATTTATTACGAAAGCAGTCGGGGATGTCCATTTACCTGCAGTTACTGCCTGTCTTCGGTGGAGAAAAAACTTCGTTTCCGCAGTCTTTCTCTGGTATACGCAGAGATGGAATTTTTCATGAGAGAAAAGCCTGCGCAGGTTAAGTTTGTAGACCGGACATTTAACTGCAGGCATGAGCATGCATACGGTATCTGGAAATATATCCTGGAGCATGACAATGGAGTGACCAATTTCCATTTTGAAATAGCGGCTGACCTGCTGCAGGAAGAGGACTTTGAACTTTTTTCCCGTATGAGACCGGGACTGATCCAGCTGGAAATCGGTGTCCAGACCACAAATCCGGACACGATTCAGGCCATCGGCAGAAAGATGGATCTGGAGAAGGTGGCCCGGTTTACACAACGGGTGAGGATGGGCGGCAATATTCATCAGCATCTGGATCTGATTGCCGGTCTTCCGCAGGAGGGATTGGATAGTTTTCGAAAATCGTTTAACGATGTGTATGCCATGAAGCCGGATCAGCTGCAGCTGGGATTTCTGAAGGTCCTTCACGGTACGCGGATGGAAAAGGAAGCGGCGGATTATGGTCTGGTTTACCGGACACACCCCGTTTATGAGGTTCTGTATACAAGATGGCTGTCTTTT
Source organism: Lachnospiraceae bacterium (assembly GCA_034086685.1). GTDB lineage: Bacteria > Bacillota > Clostridia > Lachnospirales > Lachnospiraceae > TWA4. Next base: position 23,383 of record JAXDZY010000020.1, on the reverse strand, counting down.
GATGATATTCTTCAGTTGAAAAACGTGGAGGAAACAGTGGAAGATTATTACAACAGCGGACAGTTTACCTGTACACTGGATTATGTGGTACCTTTTTTTGAGACACCGTTTGCATTTTTCAGCAGTTTCGGGAATTTCCTGAGAGATCAGGGATATCGGAGTGTCAGCCAGAACCGGGTGGGCCGTTACATGGCTCTTCGTCATTTTCTGAGGATGATGTCTGAACAGAAAGGATATGATCCGGAATTGCTGGATGAACTGCTGAGCTGCGATTTCTGCCTCAGGGAGAAACTGAACCGGATACCGGAGTTCATACCGGATCAGGAACCTTACAGGAAGATGATTTCCGATTTTTTTGCCCGTGAGATCAGAGAGGGGGACTGGTTCGGACAGGAGGCCTCCGCTTATTCCTACCGCCAGCTGCGGGGCCGCTGTCAGCCTCTGGTTTTCAGACACAATGTTATGTCGGATATGATGCCGGGTCCCTGGCTTGCCCTGTTCGATTATGAAAACCGGAGTCCCATGTCTCACAATGCCGGGGTTATCTGGATTCCCGTGGAGGAGCTGGGATATACGGCGGAAAAAGAGAAAACCGTGTCGATTGAGAAAGTGCAGGTGGCTGTTCATGAAAAGTGATGTTAATAAGATTCTGTCTTTGCTGGATGCAGAGTATGGTACGGAATACCGCTGTTACCTGAATTATGAGAATGCATGGCAGCTGCTGATTGCTGTTATTCTCAGTGCCCAGTGTACAGATGCGCGGGTCAATCTGGTGACGAAGCATCTGTTTAAAAAGTATGATACACTGGAGAAATTTGCCTGTGCGGACCAGAAGGAGCTGGAAAAAGAGATCCATTCCATCGGTTTTTACCATAATAAAGCGAAAAATATCATTGCCTGCGCCCGGGCTCTGGTGGAGAATTTTGACGGACAGGTTCCGCGTACGCTGGAAGATCTCACTTCACTGGCCGGCGTAGGAAGAAAAACAGCCAACGTCATCAGAGGCAATATTTATCATGATCCCAGTATCGTGGTGGACACCCATGTGAAACGGATTGCCCGGAAACTGGGTTTTACGGAAGAGGAAGATCCCGTAAAGGTGGAATATGACCTGATGAAGGTCATTCCCAGAGATCACTGGATTTTACTGAATATTCATCTGATCACTCTGGGGAGGACCATCTGTAAAGCACGCAGGCCTGACTGCGGTCACTGTTTTCTGAAGGAGGAATGCCCTTCTGCAGAATACACACCAAAGGTTCAGTGCTGAAATGATACACATGAAAGTATACATTTTTTCAGGGAGGTGAGATCATGTTTAATAAAAAGTTTCAGAGAATTATTGCAGGTGCCGTTGCCGGTATTCTGATCGTAGCCATGCTGGTAACGGGTATTATCAGCGGTATGAGCATCTGATAAGGCATAAAAAGGAGAATGGTTTATTTATTTTTATCATAGAATGCCTGAAAAACAGAAAAAGTATGTTCAAGTTTGTTGTTGCAAATCCCGGGTATTGTGATAAAATAATAACCTGTAGTAAGAAGCAGTCATTATTTCTTTGTCCGGAAGGCCGGCTTTATGCAGGAAGGCGCAGGGACGGACAGACAGTTAGTTTTTCATATAGGGGGAGGATACGGGATTATGAAGAAACGCGCAGTCATTGGCGTACTGGCACTGGTTCTGATTCTGGCCTTGGGAGGCGGTCTGGCGGCTGCAAAAGAGGTTATGGATACAGAGGAAGGCATTATTGTGGATGGTGTCTACGCGGGAAATATTAATTTGTCCGGTTTGACTGCCGGTGAGGCGGAAAGTGCAGTCCGGGAATACATTGACGGTCTGGAAGACAGAACCGTAACAATGGTAACCGGCAAACATAAAGATACTTTGAAACTGAGTGAGATCGGGATTAACTGGAAGAATCCGGAGGTTCTGGATGAAGCCATGGAGCTGGGAAAAAGCGGCAATCTGATCGCTCGTTTTAAGGCACTGTCCGATCTGAGAAGTGAGAATCATGTATATGATCTGGAACTGGAAGTGAATCGGAAAGCAATTGAGGAATATATTGAAAAGACACTGAAAGCGTATGATCAGGAAGCAAAAGAGCCTGAACTGAAACGTGTGAATGGTGAGTTTGTCATCACGGAAGAGGAAGAGGGACTTACCGTGGATGTGGAAGCTACCATTGCTTCCATTAATGAACTTCTTACAAAAGAGTGGGATGCCGGCAGTGCTGAGCTGGAGACAACTGTAGCAGTTGCGAAACCGAAGCATACGGCAGATGAACTGAAGAAGGTAAAAGATCTTATGGGCAGCCGTACAACGACTTACGACAGCGGCAACAGAGGACGTACCCAGAGTCTGGAATTGAGTACCAGCCGTCTGGATGGAACGATTATCTGGCCCGGTGAGACGATTTCAGTATCTCTTCTGATGGGAGAGCGTTCTGAAGAAGGCGGCTACGGTACCGGACAGGGTTATTTCGGTACAAATGTGGAGGAAACGGTCGGTGCGGGTATCTGTCAGACAGCATCCACTTTATACAATGCAGCGCTGTATGCGGAGCTGGATATTGCAGAGAGATATCATCATACTCTGATCGTTCATTATGTGGATTATGCCATGGATTCCACCATCTATGCAGGCAGTGATTACAGAAATCCGCAGAAGGATCTGAAGCTGAAGAACCCTTATGATGATCCGATCTATATCAGTGCTTCTGCAGGCGGAGGATACTGTACATTCCGTATCTACGGCAATGAGACAAGGCCTGAAAACCGCGAAGTGAAGTATGTTTCAAAAACTCTCAGTGAGACTTATCCTTCAGGTGTCACTTATACGGATGATCCCACCCGGCCTGTTGGTTACGAGACGACCACTCAGGGAGCGTATCCTGCTGTAAAGGCATCTCTGACCAAAGAGGTATATGTGGATGGGAAACTTACAGAAAGCACTTTACTTTATACGGATTCTTACAGCGGTTCCAATAAAAAGGTAACCCGTGGCACCAAGCAGCCTGAAACCACAGCGGCACCTTCAACCCAGGAACCGACACAGGCAACCGGCGGTGGAGACGGCTCGGCTCCTTCAGAGTCATCGGCTCCTTCTGAAACCACGCAGGCACCGGAGACGACAAAGGCTCCTGAAACCACACAGGCACCGGAGACAACAAAGGCTCCTGAATCCAGCCAGCCTGCTGAATCGTCACCTGCCGAATAGCATGAACTGAGGTCTGAATTACTGAATGGATAGAAAGCATATTATGAAAGCGGAGAAGGCGGCGTCCCTCTCCGCTTTTGCGGATTATTACGGAATGACAGCTTATGAACGGAAGCTGGAACAGTATTTTGAAGAAAAAAAGATTCATCCGGGGCAGGAGATTGTTCTGTGCGGCTGCATTGGCCTTGCAGGAACTGTCTATCTGGCACAGCACAGGGCAGAGGAACTGAGAAAAACGCTGCCGGGTCATTTCATCCGGTCAGGAACTTCTCTGGAAGAGCGGATCGGTATTCTGCCTGATCCGGAGATTGCCCGTGTTCATGGAGTGACAGCCATGTATCACATCGGTGAAGGCGGACTTTTGAATGGACTCTGCCGTCTGGCGGCAGACAGTGCCACGGGATTTCGCATTGATTATGAGGCGGTTCCCGTAAAACAGGTTACAATTGAGTGCTGTGAGGTATTTGATCTGAATCCGTGGCAGCTTATGTCGGGAGGATGTGTTCTGATGGTTGCGGAGCATGGGTATGAGACGGTAAGAGCATTTGAACATCCCGATGCTCCCTGCAGAATCATAGGCTATATTTCCGGGGATAATGACAAGGCAATCTGCCACGGAGAGATACGCAGCTGTCTCAACCGGCCTCAGCCTGATGAATTACTCAAAGTATACATTGAAAAAAATGATTGAAAATGATAACATAAATACAATGTGTTTCCGGCCTGCAAACCGGTGCATCTGATCATAAGGAGGAGAAAAAAGATGAGAGATAAAATTCTCGCGGTTATTGAAAAGAACAGTCGTATTGATCTTCACGAACTGGCAATTTTACTGGGTGAGGATGAAACTGTTATTGCCAATACAATTGCAGATATGGAGAAAGAACATATTATCTGCGGTTATCATACACTGATCAACTGGGATAATACATCAGAGGAAAAGGTGACAGCTCTGATCGAAGTACGTGTAAGCCCTCAGAGAGGCAGAGGCTTTGATAATTTTGCGGAGCGCATAATGAAATATCCGGAAGTCAATGCGGTGTATCTGATGTCGGGTGCGTATGATTTTGCTGTTATGCTGGAAGGAAAGACCATGCGCGGTGTATCCCAGTTCGTAACGGAAAAGCTTTCTGTGCTGGATCAGGTAATAACGACTGCGACTCATTTTATCCTGAAAAAATACAAAGATCACGGAATCGTCCTTGTGGATGAAGATAAAGAAGATGAAAGGATGAAGATTACACCATGAGAGATCCTATTTCCAAGATTTGCAGAGAAATGCAGCCTTCAGGAATCCGTAAGTTTTTTGATGTGGTCAGCGAAATGCCGGATGCAATCTCCCTTGGCGTGGGCGAACCGGACTTTGATACACCCTGGCATATCCGGGAAGAAGGTATCTATTCTCTGGAACACGGCCGCACCTATTATACATCCAATGCAGGCCTGAAGGAACTGAAAGAGGAAATCTGCCGCTATCTGCACAGAAAGTTCAATCTTTCCTACAGCGAACACCAGGTTCTGGTAACAATCGGAGGAAGTGAAGCTATTGATGTTGGATTGCGTGCCATGATCGATCCCGGTGATGAAGTGCTGATTCCCGAGCCCTGTTATGTATCTTATCTGCCCTGCGCACAGCTGACTCATGCAGTTCCCGTACCCATTCCCCTTCAGGAGAAGAATGAATTTCAGCTGACTGCTCAGGAAGTGGAGGAAAAATGCACATCACGAACGAAAGTTCTGATACTGCCGTTCCCCAATAATCCTACAGGTGCCGTGCTGACCCGCAAAAATCTGGAGGAAATCGCCAGAGTCTGCGTTGAGCATGATCTGTATGTAATTTCCGATGAGATTTATGCGGAGCTGACCTACGGTGAAAAACATGTAAGTATTGCTGAGATGCCGGGTATGGCCGAGCGCACTATTGTCATCAATGGTTTTTCAAAGGCATTTGCCATGACCGGATGGCGTCTGGGCTATGCGGCAGGCCCTCAGGAAATTATTGATCAGATGGTGAAAATCCATCAGTTTGCCATTATGTGTGCGCCTACCACCAGCCAGTATGCAGCTGTGGAAGCGCTGCGCAATGGTGACGATGATGTGGCTTATATGACGGAAGCCTATAATCAGAGAAGACGTTATCTGCTCCATGAGCTGCGCCGCATTGGTATGGATTGCTTTGAGGCAAGAGGAGCGTTCTATGTGTTCCCCAGCATTAAAAAGTACGGTATGACTTCTGAGGAATTTGCAACCAGACTTCTGGAAGAACAGAAGGTTGCCGTTGTACCGGGCAGCGCTTTCGGCACCAGCGGGGAGGGCTACATCCGTATTTCCTATGCGTATTCACTGGAAAGTCTGAAAAAAGCACTGGAGCGTGTGGAGCGGTTTGTAAAAAACCTGCCGGTATATGATGCGTAAAAGGAAGGTTTTTCAGAGATGAATATTGTATTGCATGAACCTGAAATTCCGGGTAATACAGGAACTATTGGCAGAACCTGTGTAGCTACGGGAACCAGACTTCATCTGATTGAGCCTCTGGGATTTCAGATCAATGATAAGACATTAAAACGCGCCGGTCTGGATTACTGGCCGAATCTGGATGTGACGATTTATAAGAATTTTGAGGATTTTCTCGAAAAAAATCCGGGAGCCCGTATTTTTATGGCTACGACCAAGGCCAGAAAGCTGTATACGGAAGTAACCTACGGACCGGAGGATTACATTATGTTTGGAAAGGAAAGTGCGGGAATCCCCGAAGAGATTCTGGTGGATTATGAAGATACCGCCATCCGTATTCCCATGAATCCGGATATCCGTTCTCTGAACCTGTCCAATTCTGCTTCCATTGTACTTTATGAAGCTCTGCGTCAGCAGAATTTTGCCGGGATGCAGCATGATGGAGAGCTGCATCGTCTGCACTGGAGCAGATAGAAGAAAAGCTGCCGTACAAACTCCGGGTTTGCGGCAGCTTTTCTGTTATCCATCATTTTTTCTGAAGTGTAAATATAAATTCTGTTCCTACTCCCGGGGTGCTGACCACATCAATATTCTGGTGATGAGCATTGATGATTTCTTTGGTGATCGCCAGTCCAAGTCCGGTTCCCTGCCTGTCCTTCCCCCTGGAATTGTCTGCTTTGTAAAAACGTTCAAAGATTTTTTTCTGGTTTTCCTTGGCGATTCCACAGCCGTGATCTTTGACCGATACGAAAACTCTGCCGTTGCGGTCATAGGTTTCGATGTCGATGCCGGAATCATTGCCGGAAAATTTAATGGCATTATCGATCAGGTTGTAGATTACCTGCTGGATTTTGCCGAAATCGGCCTGGACCATCATGACCTTATCGGAAAAAGTCAGATTAAAAGTGAGGTTTTTGGTACGGCAGTGTCCTTCAAAAGTGGCACATGTATCTTTGATGGTCTGGTTAATATCAAATATGGACAGGTTAAGTCCCGTGGTATCGCCGCTGCCCAGCTGGTTCAGAGTCAGAAGTCCCTCTGTCAGCTTGTTAAGTCGTTCCGTTTCACGAATTACGATATTCAGATATTTTTCATACAGTTCAGGCGGAATGGTTCCGTCCAGAATCGCCACCAGATATCCACGGATGGAGGTCAGAGGAGAGCGAAAATCATGCGATACATTGGAGATAAATTTCCGCTGATATTCTTCTGAATTGTTCAGCTCAGCTGCCATATAATTGAGAGTCGCCGAGAGATATCCCAGTTCATCGTCGCTGGAAACAGGGCAGCGGTATTTCAGATTGCCGCCGGCGTATTCATCCGCAGCGTGAATGATTTCTTTCAGAGGCCGGTATACACAGAGGTGAAATACAATCAGAATCAGGAAAGAAAGCAGGAAAATTACTCCTCCGGTCAGATACATCAGATTCAGGATGTCATACTGGCTCTGTTCAATCAGATACATGGGCTGATGAATGATCACATATCCTCTGGTCTGATAATTGACGTGGATAGATGCCATGACAGACAGATGTTCTGTATTGAACATATCGTAGAAATAACCTGTTTCCGAATAAGCGGAAAGTCCGGGTGAACTCTGTCCGAATGAAGCCGGATCGAAATTGGTGATAGTACTGCCGGTAAATGTATCGGAGCTGTCGTAGATAACTGTACCGTCGCTGTCTGCGATCCAGATGGAAGAATCCAGCCCTTTTGCCAGTCCGTCGTATTGATTCTGCCTGCTGGCCAGAGGCTGCATATTGCCATTATAGGAATTAACGCAATCAGAAGCAATCTCTTCTGCTTTTTCATACAGGTTTTCAGCCTGCATACCGGTCAGAACTTTCAGAACCGCATCGGAGGCCAGTGTGGAAATCAGCAGAAATCCCACCAGCCCGAAGGCCAGAAAGCCCAGTATAAATTTAAATTTCAGTTTCTTTTTCATCAGCCGGTCACTTCAAATTTATATCCGATCCGGTGGACTGTAGCCAGCTTCCAGCCGGGATTTTCACCGATCTTCTCACGAATCCGTTTGATATGTACATCAACGGTGCGGGTATCGCCCTGATATTCATATCCCCAGATATGGTCCAGAAGCTGATCTCTGGTAAACACCTGGTTGGGGGATTTTGCAAGAAAATATAATAGTTCCAGTTCCTTGGGAGGCATATCCAGCCGTTTGTTTTTCAGAGTTACAGAATAATTGGTGAGATTTACGATCAGATCCGGATAAGCCACATACTGAGCAGCAGGCTGGTCGGGAATCTGCACGACCGGTGCAGAGGTCAAAGCCGTGCGGCGGAGTACGGCTTTGACTCTTGCCACCAGCTCTTTGGAATCGAAAGGCTTGATGATATAATCATCGGCTCCCAGCTCCAATCCCAGAACCTTATCAAAAACTTCACCCTTGGCAGACAGCATGATAATGGGAGTGTTGGAAGTTTTGCGGATTTCCCGGCAGACCTCGTATCCGTCGATGCCGGGAAGCATCAGATCCAGAAGAATCAGATGGGGCTGAAACTCCTCAAATGCTGTCAGCGCATCGTATCCGTCTCCCACGATGCGGGTTTCATACATTTCTTTTGCGAGATAAAGAGCAATCAGTTCACTGATCATCTCATCATCATCTACAATCAGGATTTTCTGTTTGGCCATTATAGACTCCTTTACTGTGATGTATCAAAGGTTACGATGGTTACACCGGTATTGCCTTCTCCGAAAGTTCCGAGACGATAGCTTTTTACATAACGCAGTCGTTTCAGATGATTGTGGACGGCATTTTTCAGGACTCCGGTACCGCGGCCGTGTACGATGCGGACCTGAGGCAGATGAGCCAGGTAGGCATCATCCAGGTATTTATCCAGAGTTGCAATGGCTTCATCGGCATTCATGCCGATCAGATTGACTTCCGTGCTGACATTCATGGATTTACTCATCTTAATCTGGCTTGCGTGAGTTCCCTTGCCGGATTTGCGGCCGGAAGTAATGGTACCGTCAGGGCCGGAGAGAGTATCCTCTTTCAGAAGTTCAAGATCCTTTATATTAACCTGAGAGGTCATGATTCCCATCTGAACCTGCAGATCGCCTCTGGCATTGGGAAGGGTGAGAACGGTTCCCTTTGTATTCAGAGAAATGACCCGTACGGAATCACCGACCTTGATTTCCTCTGCCCGGGCTGTTTTGACGGCAGCATGCAGCCTTTTCTCTTTTTTCTGGTCATTTTTACGCAGCTGATTGCGCAGCTTTGCACGTTCTTCCTCCAGTTCCTGCATATTGCCTCCCGACATCCCCAGCTTGTTGATACGGCGAATGGTCTGATCGGCTGTGGTTTTAGCCTTCTGCAGAATCTGGCGGGCTTCCTCGTTGGCCTGTTCCAGTATTTTGTCTCTGCGTTCCTCCAGCTGGCGTTTCTGCTCCTCTGTCCGTTTTTTCAGCAGACTTGCATCCCGTTTCAGACGTTCGATTTCCGCTTTTTCTTTCTCCATTTCCTGACGGGCGTGTTCCAGATCAGAAATAACATCTTCAAAAGCCTTGTCCTGATTTCCGATGTAGGAGCTGGCGGTTTCGATAATATGCTCCTCCAGTCCCAGCTTTCTGGAAATGGCAAAGGCATTGCTTTTGCCGGGGATACCGATAAGCAGACGGTAGGTGGGAGACAGGGTTTCCACGTCGAATTCACAGGATGCATTTTCCACACCATCTGTGGACAGAGCATAAACTTTCAGTTCGCTGTAGTGGGTGGTTGCCATGGTGCGGACCTGCATATTGTGCAGATAGTTGAGAATGGACATGGCCAGGGCTGCCCCCTCTACAGGGTCGGTACCGGCTCCAAGCTCATCAAAAAGCACCAGAGAACGACTGTCAGCCTTGTCAAGGATCGGTACGATATTGGTCATATGGGAAGAAAAGGTACTGAGACTCTGCTCGATACTCTGTTCATCTCCGATATCTGCATAAATTTCATCAAACACCGCCAGCTGTGAACCCTGAAAAGCGGGAATATGCAGACCGGACTGTCCCATCATCTGGAGCAGACCGGTTGTCTTAAGAGAAACGGTTTTGCCTCCGGTATTGGGACCGGTAATAATCAGCAGGGTGAAATCATCTCCCAGACGGATGGTGGTGGGAACCACGGTTTCCGGATTCAGAAGAGGATGACGTCCGTCCCGGATATGAATGATTCCTTTTTCATTAAATACAGGGCAGGAACCCTTGCAGCTGCCCGAATACATGGCTTTGGCAAAAATAAAATCCAGCTGCGTCAGCACCTGCAGATCTTCTGTCAGCTGATCGGTGTATGCAGCTGCCTGATTGCTGAGATTGGCCAGAATGACTTCGATTTCTTTCTGTTCCCGGATTTCCAGTTCCCGCATCTCATTGTTCAGTTTGATGACGGCCATGGGTTCGATGAAGTAGGTGGAGCCGGTGGATGACTGATCCTGTACCATGCCGGCTACCTGGTTCTTATTCTCTGCTTTTACCGGCAGACAGTAACGTCCGTTGCGCATGGTTACTACTGCGTCCTGCAGCTCGCTTTTATGGGAAGAAAGCAGTGAATTCAGCTGAGCATGAATCCGCGCATTGATACCGCCCATGGAACGGCGGATCTGGCGCAGTGCGGGGCTGGCATTGTCATCAATCTCTTCTTCTGATTTAATACAGCGCCGGATTTCATTATTCAGCGAAGTCACGGGCTCCAGTGCAGAAAAATAACCTGTCAGGGAGTCAGCGGAAATTCCTTCTTCTTCCCTGCCGAATGATTTGGCTCTGGCTGCAACGGTCAGCAGGCTGCTGATTGCAAGAAGTTCTCCGATTCCCAGACTGGATCCGATCTCCAGACGCCTGATGGAGGGCAGGATGTTGCGTACTCCGGTAAAAGAAAGCGCTCCTTTGCGTCTGATCCGGTCTGTGGCATCAGTTGTCTCCTGAACAGCCAGCCGGATCTGTCCGATGTCATTCATGGGTTCCAGCTGCAGGCAGCGTTCTTTGCCGACAGGTGTTGTGGCAAAGCCGGCGAGCCGTTCCAAAATTTTATCAAATTCTAAAGTTTTTAAAGCTTTTTTATTCATATCAATCTCCGTAAATAAGATATGGAATTACTGTTGCAACTGTGCTGATCAGATAATCATGCCTGATTATCGCTATATTACAGTGGGGTAAGTTTCCGCCTGTTAATTATACTACAGAGCAGGATTTCGTGCAATGTGGGAAAAAAAGCTTCACATTGGAAATAATATATTTTATAATAATCAGGAACATGTCAGTTACTATTTGTAAAGGCGGGTCCGGCGGAAACGCCGTCTGCATGGAGATTTAGCATGGAAGATCATTCAAAGGATAATCAACCGGATTTTATCCGGGAAAAGATAGTCAGGAAAACAGATATGAGAAAGGAACTTCTGAAAGTTCTGGGAAAACCGGCAGTTTCAGGAGCAGTATTCGGACTGACAGCAGCACTGATATTTATCCTGTGCATTTCATTTTTTCATTCTTCACCACAGGATGGAGAAAAAACAGCCCAAACAGAAGAAACTGCCGCACAAACACAGACGCAGGCCGAAGATGTCATGCCGGGGAATAAAGAGGAACTGGAGAATTTCATATCACAGATTGTGAAAGATGAAACTTCCCAGGAAGAATCGGTTTTTTATAATCGCATCAGGAAAACGGTTCAGTCTCTTGGAGATTATATGGTGACGGTGGTGGCTGTGAAAAAGGACGTGGACTGGTTTGCCATGAGCTACGACAGTCAGTATGCACAGTCCGGTATTCTTATACGGAAGACAGAAGACAGATATTATATTCTGACAGGATACAGAAGCCTTCGAAACGCAGCGTCAATCCGGATAAAGTTCAGCGGAGGAACATCAGAGGAGGCATTGCTGGAAGGCTATGATACGGTTTTTGATATTGCGGTTCTTTCCATCAGCCGCAAAGATCTGCCCGCTTCCGAAGACAATCATCTGAAGACGGTTAAAATCGGCACATCTTCCATGATGAGTGCCGGCATACCGGTTTTTGTATCTGGATGTCCGTCAGGTACAGAGGGGTCTGTGGGTATTGGATTCATATCCTTTGTGGAGGATAATCTTCCCCTGACCGACTGCCTGATCCGGGGGATTCAGAGTTCTGTGCGGATTGAGGGAACGGGATGCAGTTTTCTCATGGGAATTGACGGCGATCTTCTGGGAATTTATACAGGTGAGAATCAGAATGTGGGAGATGGGTATTCTCAGGCCTATTCCATCAATGATGTAATGGTATATATCAACCGGATTCTTAGCGGCAGGGAAACAGCAGGTATCGGGATTACAGGACAGGATATTGATGAAACAATGAGGACACAGTATCAGATCCCGCAGGGCATTTATGTTACTGATGTGATAAAAGACAGCGCAGCCCACAATGCCGGTGTTCAGGCAGGCGACGTGCTTGAGACACTGAATGGTCAGAAGATTGCTTCCATGGAAGAGTATGAGCAGATTCTCATGGAACTGACATCCGGCAGGGAAGTAAAGATGACAGTATACAGAAGCAGTCAGGGTGCATATAAAAAAGTGGAGTTAAAGATAACTCCGACAGTCCGTCAGGGCTGACAGAAGGGAGGAAGACGGTTTTTGCCGTCATTTGATTATGAAATTTATAGGAAACTTACGTGAAGGTGACAGAACGGTTGATATTTATCTGTGTAAACAGAAACAGACCCTGCGTTCCAAAAGCGGGAAAAATTATTTTTCCATGATTCTGCAGGATAAGACAGGCACCATTGATGCGAAGATCTGGGATCTCAGTAATGGCATTAATCATTTTGATGCCATGGATTATATCCAGGTGGAAGGTGAGGTAACCAGCTACCAGGGATCTTTGCAGCTTAATGTACGCAGGGTGCGCGTTGCGGCGGAGAACGAATATGACCCTGCGGATTATCTGCCCTGCAGCCGTTTTTCCATCAACGACATGTATCGGGAGCTTCTCGGGTATATGGACAGCCTGTCCAATCCCAAAATGAAGGCACTGGTGCGCAGCTTTTTTGTCGATGATAAGGCACTGGCGAAGACGTTCAGCACCCATTCCGCAGCGAAAAGTGTTCACCATGGTTTTGTGGGCGGACTTCTGGAACATACTCTGGGTGTGGTCCGTCTGTGTGATTTCTATTGTAAACAATATCCTGTTCTGAATCGTGATCTGCTGCTGACAGCGGCTATGCTTCACGATATCGGAAAAACAAAAGAATTGTCGGCTTTTCCGGAGAATGATTATACGGAAGACGGCCAGCTGCTGGGACATATTGTGATCGGAGCGGAGATGGTGGGAGAACATATCAGAAGGATTCCAGGTTTTCCTGCAAAAACCGCCAATGAGCTGAAGCACTGCATTCTGGCTCATCACGGAGAGCTGGAATACGGTTCTCCCAAGAAACCGGCCATGATCGAGGCGGCTGCCCTGAATTTTGCCGATAATACAGATGCCAAGCTGGAGACCATGCGGGAACTTCTGGAAAATAACAACAGCGACAGCGAATGGCTGGGATATAATCGCCTGCTGGAGAGTAATTTTAAGAGAACAACTCCGCTGTAAGCCTGTTTTCAGGCGGCCCCGCCTTGTCGGGGCCGCGGCCGGAGATGATGCGATAGAGGAGAATTATATGTCTAAAAAGATAAAATATACAGCACCGGCTGCAAAAAATGAGCTGGTTACGGTGACGATTACAGATATGAGTGAAAATGGAGAGGGCATAGGCAAATCAGAAGGCTTTGCCCTCTTTATTAAAGATGCAGTGGTAGGTGATCAGGTGCTCGCCAGGGTGACAGCAGTGAAGAAGGGGTATGGATATGCCCGGATCGTGGAGATTCTTTCTCCTTCCCCCATTCGTGTGGAACCGCGGTGCTCTGTGGCTGCTCCCTGCGGAGGATGCCAGCTTCAGGCCATGAGCTATGAAGCACAGCTGAAATTCAAGACCGATAAGGTGAAGAATCATTTAAGCCGCATTGGACATTTGCCTGATGTACCGGTGGCTGATACGCTGGGAATGACCGGTGAAAAAGGTCCCTGGTATTATCGCAATAAAGCGCAGTACCCGGTTCGTCAGGGGAAGGATGGACAGATTAAAATCGGGTTTTATGCAGGAAGAACCCATGCTGTTATTGAATCTCCCTGCTGTCATATCGGTCAGCCGGTTAATGAAAAAATTATTGCCATCATCCGGAAATGGATGGAGGATTATAAGGTCCGGGCTTATGATGAAGTAAGCGGTAAAGGCATGCTTCGCCATATTATGATTCGAACCGGGTATTTTACAGGGGAAATCATGGTATGCCTGGTAGTCAACGGGCGGAATCTGAATCCGCCTGCTGCCCGCAGAGCCCTGGTAGAGCGTCTGCAGAAGGTGGAGGGAATGACCAGCATCTGCCTCAATATAAATACTGACAGGACCAATGTGATTATGGGGGCTGAGATGATCGATCTGATGGGATACGGTTATATTACGGACATGATTGGAGATATCCTTTACCGTATATCCGCCCAGTCCTTTTTTCAGGTCAATCCGCTTCAGACCCGTGTGCTGTATGAAACAGCTCTGGATTTTGCAGGTCTGACCGGGCAGGAAACTGTCTGGGACCTGTACTGCGGAACAGGCACGATTTCACTGTTTCTGGCCCGCAGAGCCAGACAGGTATACGGTGTGGAAATTGTTCCTCCTGCTATTGAAAACGCAAGAATCAATGCGGAAAATAACGGAATCAGCAACGTGAGATTTTACGTGGGAAAAGCGGAAGAGGTACTGCCTGATCTGTATGAAAAGGAAGGGATTCGTGCGGATGTGATTGTAACGGATCCGCCCCGAAAAGGGTGTGAAGAAATTGTGTTGGAAACCATGGTACGCATGTCGCCTGAAAGAATTGTCTATGTTTCCTGCAATTCTTCCACGCTGGCCAGAGATCTTTATTATCTGTCGGAGCATGGATATGATACAGTAAAGGTGCAGCCCGTGGATATGTTTGCGCATACCACCGGGGTGGAGTGCATAAGTTTACTTGTCCGCAGATAAATATTTATTATTGATGAGTTTTGAAAAACCACCCAGCCTGTCAATTATGGGTGGTTTTTCGCATTTAATTATTATCCGACAACCTCTTTATTATTAAAGCTTCCCTTCCGGCAGTTTTGATATAATTGTACGGTAAATTCGTACAAGGAATATCAGTGACACAATCAATGAACAGATTTCCGCAATCGGGAATGACCACCATACCATGTGAAGCCCGCCGAATTTTGATAAAATGTATGCCGCAGGTATTAACACAACCAGCTGACGCATGATGGATACTACCATGCTGAAGACAGCCTTTCCCAATGCCTGAAAAACAGTTCCGGAGATGATACAGAACCATGCGATGAGATAGTGGACGCCGATAATCCGGAGTGCAGGAACACCGATGGCCAGCATATCCTCCGAGGCATTGAATAAAGCGAGAAGTACCTGAGGAATTCCTTCGAAAGCAAGGAAACCGATGAAGGTAAGACAGAATGCCACGATCATGCTGAGCTTGATTGTTCGGAGCATACGTCTGCGCTGCCTTGCACCGTAGTTGTAGGCGATGATCGGCGTGATTCCATTGTTTAAACCAAACAGCGGCATAAAGAAGAAGCTCTGAAGCTTAAAATATACTCCGAATACAGCCGTTGCAGTTGATGAGAACTCTATTAAAATACAGTTCATGCAATAAGTCATTATGGAGCCGATGGACTGCATGATGATGGAAGGAATGCCGACGGCATAGATCGATCCGATCAGTTTGCCGTCCGGACGGAATCCTGTAAAATGTAATGAAACTTCGTGATTATATCTGTGATTGCACAATCCGGCAACGATACCGGCAACACACTGACCTATGACGGTTGCGGCAGCGGCACCGGTCACACCCATTTTCGGAGCACCGAGAAGTCCGAAGATCAGTATCGGATCCAGAATGATATTGGTGATGGCACCGCATAACTGAGAAGTCATACTGAAAATTGTTTTTCCTGTGGAAGTCAGCAGACGTTCAAAGAAAAACTGAGAAAAAAGGCCGAATGAAAAAATCATTACAGTACTCAGGTATTCAATTCCCATTTCCATAATCTCAGGATCTGCATTACCGATCTGGCTGGCGTAAAAAGGCTTTACGATGGTAAATCCCAGAATTAAAAACAGGATATAGCTTAAAATGTACAGGAAGGCTGCATTGCATGCAATACGGTTGGCTTTTTTAAAATTACGCTCGCCCAGGGATCTGGAAAGCAGGGCATTCATACCGACTCCGGTTCCCGTTCCCACTGCGATAAGCAGTGTCTGAAGCGGAAATGCAAGAGAAACAGCAGTCAAAGCATTTTCGGACAGTTTTGCTACAAAAATACTGTCCACAATGTTGTACAGGGCCTGTACCAACATGGAGATCATCATTGGCAAAGACATGTTAAATAATAGTTTTCCGACGGGCATGGTGCCCATTTTGTTTTCGGCAGCTGGTGCAGCAGGTGTTTCAGTCCGGCTCATGTTTCCTCCATTCCATGGCTCTGCAGGTATGCAGAGTGCATTTTTTTCGATTAAGTAAGTAATTCCTGCAACTGAACAGTCACAGATTCTTTTAGTAGACTCAAACATATATATTAACATGAAAATATTATATCTTCAACCGGGATATGGCTGATTTTCACGGATATATACAGGAAAGCCTGCCGTTTACAACCCTGCGGGATTGTGGTATATTGAAAATAGATCCAATATTCGTGAATCAAAGTGAAAATTATATTAAAAAAGTGAAAAATATAAATTCACAATTTAATCTTATGAAACGGGAGGAAAAAATGGAGGATAAAAACCGGTTCAGTAAATTACTGGAAAATCTGATGTCTGTGGCAGAATTAAAGAATTATACACTTGCCCAGGAACTTCAGTATGATGTGTCCTATATCAGTAAGTGGCTCAGCGGGCGTATGATTCCGGCAGAGAAGACAGCGAAAAAAGTGCTGGAAGGAATCAGCAGATGTGTTGTGGATTCTGCCAGTGATACCGGACGTGAAACGTTGCTGTCGGATTATCAGGTGGATGACTGTGAACAGCTGAAAATGGCAATTTTTGACAACCTGGAAGCCGAGTATCTTTATGTGAAAGATCTTCAGAAGAATACAGGTACCGGTGTGGCGCTGCGGACTTTTTATTATCCGGAGATGACTCTGACCCAGTATGTTTCCAAGATGCGTCATCCGGTTCTTCGGAGAGTAAAGTCACTGGATATAATGGGAGCCATGGATCTGATGGCGGTGGGGCATGAATACCGGCTTCAGATTACCAGGGTAGAGAATGAACATATGCCGGAGCAGAGGGGATATCCGGATGTTCATTATTCCATGCTGATCAATATTGTGCCGGAGAAATGGGATTATGTTCATGATACGATTTTCCTGATCAACCTGCTGTCATACAGTGTCTATGTGGACTTCCGGATTTACGGGGATAATCAGGCGGCCGGCCGGATGATTTTTGCGGTAAAAGATGACTACTCCATTTCCGGCATGCTTATCAGCCGTGACCGCTGCATGTCAGTGGTAGTAAGTGAGGAAGCGGAAAACTGCAATACGATTTACCATAATATCAAGGTGCTCTGCAGCCGTGAGAGGCTTCTTTTCCGCAGGACAACCATGCGGGATATGCTGGTCAGATATGATTACATACATACCCTTCTGTCTCTGAATCTCAGATGGCTTATGGGGCATATGACAGAACATTTTCTGCCTGATGATCTTTTTGAGGAAATCATGGCAGAACTGGAATCTGACGGGAAGCTGGAGGTGAGCTGTGAGGAGTTAAGGAATGCTCACAGGCTGACCAGAAATATTGTGGAAGAATCCGATATCAGGCTGATGATTTATGAATCCGCTTTTTCCAATCTGGTGGTTACCAATGAGCTTGACTTTTTCAATCACAGAGTATTTCTGACGGCACAACAAAGATCGCGTTATATGGAACATTTCCTTTCCCTGTGTGAAAATCATAATAATCTGGAGATCAGGCTGATCTACGGGCAGTTTGTATCGGATTTTGAATATACTGATAATCAGTGTATATTCCTGAGTGATACGATTTCCTATCTGCGTCTTTGCGGCAATCAGCGAAATAATCTTTTGATTATCAACCGGTCCGATATGCGGCGAATATTCGAAAAATCTTTTGAGGAATTCTGGGAGAACCGTGAAGATGTGGTTGTTTCTGATAAAGATATGATTGTTTCTTATGTCCGGCATGTGGTGCAGGGAATTCACATAATACACCGCATGGAGGAATAAAAGGCGCTATATTTAAAGAGGAATTCAATAAAATTCATATATATCCATTTTTTGACCAGTTGACTCTCGTGCATTCAATTTTTCTTTATGCTATACTGTGGAAGTCACGTTCGCTGTGACAGAAAAGTGATAATATCATTTTAACTTAAAATATATTTAAATTTTGAAAAAAGCAAGGAGTCTATTGAACATGAATGTGGATATGAATGTAAACAGCAAGTTAACAGGTAAACCCAGTATTGATCGTCCCTGGCTGAAATATTATCCGGAGTCCATGATCGGAACTCAGGTGCCTGAATGTACTCTGAGGGAGTATCTGAAAGCAAATTGTCCAGGAGAAGATATCACAGCGGTACATTACTATGGTACGGATATTTCATGGAAAACTGTTTTTGAACGTGCAGATGCAATAGCCTGTTCTCTGAAGGCTCTGGGATTTGGAGAAAATGACCAGATTCCCGTTTTTCTTCGTTCTGTACCGGAGTTCATTTCTCTTCTGCTTGCAGCTGAGAAGATCGGAGCTTCACTGCTCTGCCGTGATAATACCCTGGAAGAGAATGTGGAAGCAGTCAGAAAGTCCGGAGCAAAGGTGATGATTGCTCATGACTTCCTGGACCAGAAAGAGCTGGAAGCATATCTGGCTCAGAGCAGCATTGAAAAAGCAGTTCTGCTGGACCCCTGTTATGACTGCGACCGCGAGAATATGCCGTCCTACATACAGAAATGCCTGGACAGCAATTATACCGGTCAGCCTGCTCATGGACCGGCAGTTATGAGCTGGGATGAATTTCTGGCTCTCGGAAAAAATTATACCGGCAAAGTGGAAGCTGATGCGGATATTTACCGTCCTCTTTTCCGTGCTTATACAAGCGGTTCCACAGGCCCGTCCAAACAGGTGATTCACTGTGCTCATTCCATGGTGAGTGTTGTTCATCAGATGAATGTTTATGCAGGTTCTGCTGATTTCCGTCCGGTATGGCTCATGATGTGTCTCCCTGTTGCTCTGATAGCTGTAGTTGTTACAGGAATTGTAATGCCGCTGGCGTCCAATAAGCTTCTGGTTATGGATCCTTTCTGTTCTCCGGAGGATGTGGATCTGGAGCTGATGCGTTACCGTCCTGCCTCAGGAATGATGATTCCGCTTTTTATAGAAAACATTATGAATAATGGCCGGATCCCTGAAGACTATGATATGTCTCATCTGCTGGCATTGGGTGCAGGATGTGAAGCATATAACAACCAGCAGATCAAACGGGCACAGAAATTCCTGGAGGATCATAACTGCCATGTTCGTTTTACAATCGGTTACGGAAGCAGTGAGGCGGGTTCCAATATGACACTGTCTCTGGCTCCTCATCCTGTTGAGAACGGTAATGTGGGTATTCCCATGGTGCTGAATAATATGAGTATTTTCAAACCGGGTACTCAGGAGGAAATCGGATACAATAAGCTGGGAGAGATCTGCGTAAGCGGTCCCGGTGTCATGCTGGGATACGATAATCCTGAAACAACTGCGCAGGCACTTCAGAAGCATGCAGACGGCAAAGTATGGCTGCACACAGGTGATCTGGGGTGCATGAATGAAGATGGTGTTATCTATACACTGACCCGCGGCGCTTCACCCCGTTTCGGCGGCGGCGATCTGGCTACACTGCCTATGGAAAACATTGTGGCAGATGCCTGTATCCAGGGTATTGAAGACGAGTTCTTTGTGGTAATTCCGGATGATGAACATCCTGGCTGCTATGTACCCTATCTGTACGTGATCCTGAAAGACGGTTACACTGTTGATGATATCGAAGATAAGGTACGTGCATGTCTCGATGATTATATGCAGCCGGTACAGATTCTTGAACTTCCTGAACGTCCTTTCTTCCATTTTAAGACCAATCGTATTGGGCTGACCCATGCATTGCTTGCAGGAAGAAACTTTAAGCGTATGAATTCCAGAAAGGTAAAACACGCAGCAAGAGGTTAAAATTAAGAAAAAGCGGCCATGACATTGACTGGTATATTCAGTTAATGCCATGGCTTTTTTTGTTTGTGACCTGCAGGACTTTTCAGCCTTGCTGCGGAATCGAAAAAATATCAGGTACGGAGTACAAAGATGTTTTACCGGGAATTTACATGGCTTTTACAAAATGGAAAAACAGACTTTAAGTGAGGTTTCTATACTGAAACTGTGAAACGGAAAACAGTTTTTGAACAGGAGAGTATACCATGATGAGAGAAAAAATGAAACAGTTAAGTGAAGTACAGCGTTTGATTATTGCGGTAGTTCTGGTTGCTGCCTGTGTTGCTGCCAATATCTGCATAAGATTTTAAAATCCGGGAGAAACTGCGCATCACAGAGATGTTCTACGGTATAATTGACTCCAGGGGAGATTTCTGATCCATATGTTATTTTTTCTGTGGAAATCTGGACAAATCCATCTGATACGGTATAATAGCAGTTAACGGAGGGGATGATATGCGCTGTAATTTGTGTCCGCGAAGATGCGGTGTTCACAGGGATCGTGGAGAAACGGGATATTGCAGAAGTCCGTGGGAAATTACCGCAGCCAGAGCTGCGCTGCATATGTGGGAGGAACCTGTACTTTCCGGGGTTTCCGGCTCAGGAACAGTATTTTTTTCGGGATGTGCTCTTGGGTGTGTTTTCTGTCAGAACCGGATCATAGCTGCCGGTGAGACGGCCCGGGTCATCAGCAGTGAAAAACTGACGGAAAAATTTCTGATGCTGCAGGAAATGGGGGCTCACAATATTAATCTGGTGACCGGCAGCCATTATGTACCGCAGATTGTGAAGGCGCTGCAGCGGGCCAGAGATCAGGGCCTTACTGTTCCTGTGGTGTACAATACGGGAAGCTATGAGAAAGTTCAGACTCTCAGAATGCTGGAAGGTCTGGTGGATATTTATCTGCCGGATCTGAAATATAAAGACAGCCGGCTGGCGGCACGTTACGCCGGAGCGCCGGATTATTTTTCATATGCAGCAGCAGCCATTGAAGAGATGGTACGTCAGGTGGGAGATCCGGTTCTGGAACCGATTATGCAGCCTGACTGTGCAGCCGGTGTGCAGGAGGATGAAGATTCCATGCTTATGAAAAGAGGCGTAATTGTGCGTCATCTGATGCTTCCGGGACAGTTTGATGATTCAAAAAGTATTATCCGCTATCTGCATGAAACCTGGGGGAATCACATTTATATCAGTATCATGAATCAGTACACGCCCTGCAATGATCTGCCGGGATATCCGGAACTGAACAGAAAAACAGCACAGGAAGAATATGATGCTCTGGTGGATTATGCCATCGAACTGGGAGTTGAGCAGGGCTTTATACAGGAAGGAGATACTGCACAGGAAAGCTTTATACCGGCATTTGATTATGAGGGACTGGATTAAAATATGAGTAATTATGAAAAGTTTTATAAAAAAATATCAGCTCCCTGGCGGAGGCATCCTGCCGGTATCAGGGCGCTTAACCGGATCAATGCTCTGCTGACCGCAACGGTATACGCGGCATATCCGGCATTTCTTGTCCGGCTCATATGGAACAGGGACGAGCGGTGGGTGAAAGCAGCGGCGGTGCCTGCTGTATTTTTTATACTTCTTTCCGTACTGAGAAAATGGATCAACCGTCCGCGCCCGTATGAGACCTGGAATCTGTGTCCGCTGATTCAGAAAGATACGTCCGGAAAATCCATGCCCAGCCGCCATGTGTTTTCATGCGCTGTAATTGCCATGGCTTTTTTAAGCGTCAGTCTTCCTGCAGGAATCTTTTTTCTGATCTGGAGCTGTGTACTGGCACTGGTTCGCGTATTGGGCGGAGTTCATTATCCTTCCGATGTACTGGCGGGACTTCTGATCGGAATATTGGCAGGGATGCTGATATTTGTATAATATACCAGCTGCAATGAAAAAATGCCGGAGAAAGGCGGATTTTCCCCCTTTCCTCCGGCATTTCAGATCTCAGCGCTTTACATGATATTTATTCAGAAGTTTTTCCAGACGGGGTGTGGTAAACCAGGCGCAGAACCCGGTGAAAAGTCCCGTGAGAACGGCACTGATCATCATCAGAGGGAGATAAACCAGGATCCCCGGCTGTCTTACCAGAAAGATGGCGACGATCAGCTGTCCGATGTTGTGGGCAACAGCTCCGAATACGCTGGTGATGAAAATATACTGTTTATGAAGCAGGCGGTTGATCAGTGCCATGGTGATAAAGCATAGAAGTCCTCCGCACAGGCTGTACATGAAAGACATGAGCTGGCCGGCACAGATACTGCCCAGCAGAATGCGGACAAACAGTACAAGAAAAGCATCCCGTTCATTAAAACATACAAGCAATATTAATGTGATTACATTGGCAAGACCAAGCTTGATGCCCGGAACAGGTGCCAGAGGCGGAAGTATGGATTCGATCACAAAAATAGTCAGAGCAATGGTAGAAAACATGGCCAGAAGAACCATCTTCTGGACGGTCATTTTTTTCATAAATAAAATCCTTTCAAATAGTCTTCTGCTGCGCAGTCCGATGTCATACAGTTTTTCTGTACAGCTTCTTTTTCACTGCATGTATGCGGCATCTAATAGGCAACTCCATCCACCTGCTCTGAGCTGTCTGATTCATTAATGATTTTGATGACCAGTTTATTGGGCAGGCAGGTGACGGGCATGGCGGAGGAATGTATGAATCCCATATGAATACACAGACCGTCAGGGCAGCTGGCTTCGATGATGCCGATTTCGCCGTGATGAACTTCTATTACATTATAAATTCCGTCTTTTCCCGTGACAGTAAAGGTATAGTCCCCGGTTACGGCGTCCAGGCTGATGGTTTTGATCAGTTTGCCGTCCTGATAGATTTCGGCGACGGTTCCTGCGCGGCTGTCTGCGTTCAGAAACAGAAAAGCACCGATGCTGCCCAGCAGGATTACAAGAATCAGACCGCTGAGAATCAGGGCGGTGCGGTTTTTAAGGTAATTTTTCAGCATATGGTTCTCCTCGGAATTCTATAGAATATCTGTAAACAGGGGTGAATGTTATTTCCTGAATTATGTTAACATGGGACTTGCCGGGAGTCAAGCTGTTGAAAAAAACATGCCCCTTCCGGGAATTCACAATCCCGGGAGAGGCATGATGAATATGGTGCGCCTAGCGGCGCACGTTTCCAACGGGTGCAAGTCCCGAATCCGCCCGGTAGTGGGAAGGATATAGTCGAAGGCAAGGGTGTCCATCGTGAGGTGGAATCTGAAGGAAGCTGGATGTGGGGAACATACTAACCCACGGGCAAATCTCCGGTCTGACGAACAGAAATCACATATTAGGTTATGCATGAGGGTAAGGCTGCCGTTCAAGTCGAAGCCCCATAACTACACGGAATCA
>JAXDZY010000127.1:0-13455 GCA_034086685.1 Lachnospiraceae bacterium | reverse complement strand
GCTCTCTTTGCTCCAAGTCTCTTGGATTCAGAATCTCTACCGTTCTTGGTAGAACCAACACCTTTCTTATGAGCAAATAATTGAAGGTTCATATTTAACATAGGTTACACCTCCCTTGTACGGATTATAATTCTGATATATTTATCCCCATAGGTTTCTATCACAGATTCCAGGCCGAGGACAAATGATTTCAACAATAATTGAGTTTCGGGTGCTTTGTCTGTAACCAGTTTAAATTTCAGATCACCATCAGACTGTTCAGCTGCGAATCTGTCTGTGGTAAACTTCTCGATACTGTTAATGGTATTAATAGAAAGTGCTGATACTGCAGCACAGATAATATCACGACCGTATCTGTCATAACCGGCATGCCCCGAGATACGGAATCCGAGGATATCTTCTTCGGAATTCTTATATATTACAGCAGTAATCAAAATTATTTGTTAATCTTTTCGATCTTAACTTCTGTATAAGCCTGTCTGTGGCCATTCTTTTTGTGGTAACCGGATTTTCTCTTGTACTTGTATACAATAACTTTCTTTCCTTTACCTTCGCCCAGAACTGTTGCAGTAACTTTAGCGCCTTCAACTACAGGGCAGCCAACTGTTAACTGATCATCGCTTACAGCCAGAACCTGATCAAACTCATATGTTTCGCCAGCTGCAACGCCTAACTTCTCAACACGGATAACGTCGCCTTCGCTGACTTTGTACTGTTTACCACCTGTGGCAATAATTGCGTACATGTGCTTACCTCCTTCAAAAACAAACTCGCCAACTTCGGTGTCCGATGCATTTCTGCCCTGACGAAACAGACGAATATTAATTCTGCTTTATATTCCGTCAATCCGACTTCAACCTCATTGTGCGGCACACAATGGTTATATTACCATACCGGAATAAGGATGTCAACAGGATTTTTTGTTTATTTGCAGAATTTCCGTATTTCTGATCAGCCCAGGTTGCGGATCTTGAAATCCTTCTCCGCTTCTCTTCTCTGATCTTTTTTTGCAATATCCTGCCGCTTGTCATAAAGCTTTTTGCCTTTAGCCAAACCGATTTCCACCTTGGCCAGACTTCCGGTAAAATAAACCTTCAAAGGCACCAGTGTATATCCTTTTTCAGCAATCTGCCCCACCAGTTTGCTGATCTGTTTCCGGTGAAGCAGAAGCTTCCTTACACGCAGAGGATCCTTGTTGAAAATATTACCTTTCTCATAAGGACTGATATGCATGCCATATATCAACACTTCCCCTTTTTCAATCTTAATAAAAGATTCTTTTATACTGCATTTTCCCATACGAAGCGATTTAACCTCTGTACCTGCCAGAGTAATACCGGCTTCATAGGTATCCTCAATAAAGTAATCATGATATGCCTTTTTATTGTTGGCAACCAGCTTGTAGCTGTCTTTGGACATTCCGTTCACATCCTCTCTTTATTCATCATTCATCTTTCGTATCTTCCGCCGGCATGAACTGTATCGTACGGCTCTGCATATCGACCCGGGATACAATGATCTTCAGCCTCGTTCCGATTCCATACTGTCTTCCACTCTGTGATCCGGTCAGGGTCATATGTTCCCGATTAAAATGATAAAAATCATCAAACATATCATCTACACGCACCAGACCTTCCACAGTATTGGGAAGTTCCACATACATTCCCCATTCCGTAACGGAGGTAACCATACCTTCATACACCTTTCCGATACGATCCGACATATATTCCGCTTTCTTCAGCTTTTCAGTATCCCGTTCTGCTTCATCTGCCCGCCGTTCCAGCGTACTGGATTTCTGAGCTACCTCATCCAGAATACCATTATAATGCAGAATCCGTGATTCATCGAGATTCCCATGCAGATTCTCTTTAATGATCCGGTGTATCTGCAGATCAGGATATCTGCGGATAGGAGATGTGAAATGGCAGTAATATCTTGCTGCAAGACCGAAATGACCGCTGCAGAGCGTGCTGTAACGTGCCCGTTTCATGGAGCGGAGCGCAATCCGGCTGATAAAAGCTTCTTCAGGAGTATCCGATGCTTTAGCCAGCAGTTTCTGAATCTCCTTCGAATGAAAAGCCTGACCGGAACTGCTGGTTTTTATACCATAACCCAGACCGGCTATCATCTGTGAAAGCTGAAACAGTTTTTCTTCATCCGGTTCCTCATGAACACGATATATAAAAGGCATCTCCTGCCAGAACGAGTCTTCGGCAACAGTCTCATTGGCCGCAAGCATAAAATCTTCGATCAGATCTGTCGCCTCATTCCGTTCATAGGCTTCCACAGATACAGCATGCCCCTCCTCATCCAGTTTAATCTTACTTTCCGGAAAATCGAAATCCAGAGATCCCCGTTTTCTTCTCTTTGCTCTCAGAATGGATGATAAGCTTCGCATACTCAGAAACATGGGTACGAAATCTTCATATTCTTTCTGCGCCTCCCGATCGCCTGCCAAAATGGCAGCCACCTTTGTATAGGTCATGCGGCGGTCCACCCGGATCACGGACTCCGTAATACAATGAGATATAATCTCACCTTTTTCATTAATATCCATCAGACAGCTGAGAGTCAGTCTGTCTTCTCCCTGATTCAGAGAACAGATCCCATTGGACAGCCTGTGGGGAATCATGGGAATAACCCGGTCCACCAGATAGACGCTGGTTCCCCGATCCAGAGCATTCTGATCCAGAGCACTTCCTTCCTTCACATAATGGCTCACATCCGCAATATGAACTCCCAGATGATATATTCCATAATCATAGGATAATGTAATAGCATCATCCAGATCCCTGGCGTCCTCTCCATCTATGGTAACAGTTTGAAGTTCCCTCAGGTCTGTACGCCCTTCCATCTCTGCTTCCGTAACGAAATCAGGCTGATCCAAAGCTGCTTTCATAACTTCATCGGAAAATTCCTCCGGTATGGAATAACCGCGCACAATTGCCAGAATATCCGCCTGGGGATCGTTCACATGTCCCAGAATCTCAATGATCTCCCCTTCGGGATTCTTATGAGGAGATCCATAATCAAGGAGCCTGACTACAACCCTGTGTCCTGTCATGGCACCGCCGTTTTTACTTTTTGAAATATAAATATCGCTGTCTATCTTCTGATTATCCGGTATCACAAAACCAAAATTACGGCTTTTCTGGTATACACCCGTGATTTCCCTGAGACCATGCTCCAGAATCCTGAGAACCTTGCCTTCTGCGGATTTTGTACCTGAAACAGGACGAATGATCTGAATCTCCACTTTATCTTCATGAAAAGCCTGATTCGTATTATTTTCCGCGATATAAACATCTTTCTCCATACCTTCAACCGTAACAAAACCGAATCCTCTGGATGTCCCCCGGAAGACTCCGGTTTTTATATCCGGTTCCGCAATACGGTAATGTCCACGTTTATTGCAGGTAATCCTGCCTTCTGTCACAAGCTGATCCAGCACAAAATGCAGTTCCTGACGTTTATCACGCTCTACACCCAGAAAAACAGCCATATCCTTTGCCCTCATGGGCCTGTAGTTCTTATCATTCATAAAACTGATAAGCAGCTTCTTTCTATCTTCTAGTAATTTTTTATCCAAATGAATTCCTTTCTTTAATATGAAAAAAGATTTACCACAGGCAGAGTATCCATCCTCATCCGCAGTAAATCTTTTGTCATGCTTTCACCGGACTGTAAATCCGTATGATTAAATAATATTCAATACTAATGCAAGTACAAAAAATGCAACTACCAGCCACTTGGTTGACTTTTCCAGTTTGCCTTCCAGTGTGCGGCCTTTATTCTTGCTCCAGAATGTTTCACCAACACCGCTGATCGTGCTGGACAGTCCTGCAGACTTGCCTTCCTGAAGCAGAACGATAACAGATACAACTAAGCATACAACAGCAAAAATAACAGTTAATGCGATTTTTAATGCAGCCACTTTATCATCCTCCGGTTTCTGTATTCATCAAATCAGGCCGACTGCCGGAATTTCTCCATATGTCCGCAGTCAAGCATACCCAGTGTATCACTTGTAACTCTGAATTGCAAGTGTTTTCTCGAATTTTTTCCACATACATCAAATACGCAGTGCATTTTTACACTCCCGCGTAGATTCCGGCAATACTCTGAATAACCTTTACCATACTTTCCATGGATTCCACACAGGCATATTCAAATCTGCCATGATAATTATGTCCTCCCGTATACAGATTCGGACAGGGAATTCCCATAAATGAAAGTCTGGAACCATCCGTACCGCCGCGAATAGGAACAACTACAGGTTCCACACCGTTATCCAGCATGGCCTTTTTTGCATTTTCGATCAGATGGTACTCGGGAAGAATCTGTTCTTTCATATTATAATAAGAATCTTTTATCTCCACACGGAATGTACCTTCACCATAACGGCAATTCATGAAATTACAGACAGATTGAATAAAGTTTTTTCGTTTTTCGAACAATTCTTTGTCATGGTCACGGATAATATAATTCAGCTGTGCATGTTCAATATCCCCCCGCACACTGCACAGATGATAAAATCCTTCATATCCTTCCGTATGTTCCGGTGTCTGTTCTGCAGGCAGCTGCTGTATGAAAGCTCCTGCCAGAAGTGAAGCATTGATCATGCGGTTTTTGGCGTCTCCGGGATGTATGCTTTTGCCGGTAATATACACTTTCGCAGAAGCGGCATTAAAATTCTCAAATTCCAGTTCACCCTCTGCACCTCCATCCACCGTATAGGCAAACTGAGCACCAAAGGCTTCCGCATTAAAGTGATCCATACCACCTCCGACTTCTTCATCCGGTGTAAAAGCAATCCGAATCGGACCATGAGGCCGCTCCGGATGAGCCAGCATCTCTTCCACTGCGGTCATGATTTCAGCTACGCCTGCCTTATCATCCGCTCCCAGCAAAGTAGTACCGTCCGTAACAATCAGACTGCGTCCCACATAAGAAGATAAATGGGGATAATCTGCAGGCGAGAGTATAATCTGCTTATCCTCATTCAGAACAATATCTCCGCCATCATAACTCTCAATAATCCGGGGGGTAATATCTGCTCCGGAAACCTCCGGAGACGTATCCATATGGGCGATAAAACCAATTACAGGAACATTCTGATCCTGTTTTCCGGGGAGACTGGACGGAATGGAAGCATAAAGATAGCAGTATTCTCTGTCGTAAATAATATCCGTAATTCCCATTTCCTGTAATTCCTGATAAAGCACATCAGCCAGTGCAAACTGCTTTTCTGTGCTGGGAAACGTACTGCTTTCTTCGTTACTCTGCGTATCAATTTTAACATATTTCAGAAACCGTTCTGTTAATGCACTCATACAGTTCTTTTCCTCACATTTCTCTGTTTCATATTCTGTTTATTACGTTCCGAATTATTCCCTGTCTGCCAGTTCTCTGGCCACATCTTCCCACGTAATCCCCTTATCAGCCATAAGAACCATTACATGATACAGGAAATCACCCAGTTCATAAACAATTTCCTCCGGCTCTGGATTTTTGGCAGCGATTACGATTTCCGTAGCTTCCTCACCTACTTTTTTCAGGATTTTATCCAGACCTTTCTGAAAAAGATAATTGGTGTAGGAACCTTCCTTCGGATGCATTTTCCGGTCCATAATAGTATTATAAACGGATTCCAGTACTTTATACGGACTGTTTCCTGCAGTTTCCCGATTCACAATATCACGGTAAAAACAGCTGCGGTTTCCCGTATGGCAGGCAGCGCCCACCTGAACAACTCTGGCCAGAAGGGTATCCTGATCGCAATCAATCTTCAAAGATTTCACATACTGAAAATGACCGGAAGTCTCTCCTTTGATCCAGAGACTCTGGCGGCTTCTGCTGAAATAAGTCATGCGTCCTGTTTTTACGGTCAGATTATAAGCTTCTTCATTCATATAGGCAACCATGAGAACTTCATCATTGCGCCAGTCCTGAACAACCACCGGAAGCAGGCCATCACCGTTCTGCTTAAAATCAGACCAGGTAAATGCAGGCTGAAATACATCCGCATCATAGCCAGCCTCCTGAAGCTGATGCTTGAAATCCATCACTTTGCCTGCCTGATCTTCGCTGATGCTGTACAACAATCCGGCTGCACCCTGCTCCAGAGCCCGGAAGCTGTTATCTGACACGCAATATACTGATGCATCTTCCCTGCCCTTTAAAGCTGCTGCTGTCTGCTCTCCTGCTTTGTCCAGACAGAAAAAGATTCTGAAACCAAGCTCATAACCGGAAACAGCTTCTTCCGCAGAATTCACCTGAAGGGCTGTACGGTCTGCTTTAAAACGACTCAAACCTTCTCTCATCAGTTCTTCTGAAGCTCCGGGTGCAAAAAACATGCCGCTGGCACCGGTGTACAGATATTTCTTCACATCATCGATATGAGAACAGAATCCACCCATCCAGAATGAGCCAAGATCACCCCTGGTCAGATTTTTCAGAAATTCCATATTAATATGATGTTCTTCCTCAGTTCCGGAAGTTTCCAGAAACAGCAGGCTGTCAGCTCCACTGCCTGCACACGCCTGACAATAAGCGGATGCATCTTCAATCAGGCTGCCATCTGCCAGAAACGCAGCCCCGTTTTTTATTAAAATATATGGTATTACTTTTTTCATCTGCTCTGCTCCTTACTGCTGCACACTTTTCATGGCCTGCTCTTTTGCCAGCAGCCCGCGGATACCGGAAAGAATATTGGTAATCCGTTCATTTTCCATCTTCATGCTGACCTGATTAACAACCACACGGGCGGAAATATCACAGACTTCTTCCAGTACCATCAAACCGTTTTCACGGAGAGTCGTACCTGTTTCCACGATATCCACGATAACCTCGGAAAGCCCAACCAGAGGAGCCAGTTCAATAGAACCGTTCAGTTTAATGATTTCAACTGTCTGCTGCTTTACATTATAAAAATAATCCTTGGCAATATGAGGATATTTGGTTGCCACGCGGATCAGCTCATTGTGTTTAAGCTTCTCTCTGGCAGATTCCGGTCCGCAGACACACATACGGCAGCGTCCCATCCCCAGATCCATCACTTCATACAGACGGCGATCCTCTTCAATAATCGTGTCACGCCCCACCACTCCGATGTCGGCAGCTCCATATTCCACATAAGTGGGAACGTCACTGGGCTTTGCCAGGAAAAAACGATATCCCAGATCTTCATTCCTGAAAATCAGTTTTCTTGTATTTTCCTCCATCTCCGGACAGGTAATTCCGATCTGTGCCAGCAGTTCCATGGTTTTATCGGCAAGTCTTCCCTTCGGAAGCGCAAATACAATATCTCTCATATTACTTATCCCCCATCAGTTCTACCAGCTCTCTGGTGTCTTTTGTGTTTTTTTTCACATTCAGCACCGTCACATTGGTACCGGACCGGTTAATATAATATATTTGTGCAATACCGGATTTCTTCGCATACTCCAGATAATCCTCCAGCTTTTTGTCTTCGGCCTTCTGCAGAATTGCAAGGCGAACACCCTGACTGCGCAACCTGCCCGCCAGAGCAATACAGTTTTCAGCCTGATCCGCTTCCATCAGAAGCATGGTTTCTGTCAGGGAAATTTCAACCGGAATGTTCTGTCGCTCCAGTGCTGTCATGACACCGTCCACAGAGATTTTGAAACCAACAGCAGGAGCATCGTAACTGAACTGAGACATCAGCGTATCATAGCGTCCTCCCGATACGATTGCATTGCCTGTTCCGTATGTATATGCATTAAAAACAATTCCTGTATAATACTGATATCCGGTTACCATGGCCAGATCAAAGGAAATATATTTCTCCATGCCGTAATATCCCAGCATCCTGTACAATGCTTTCAGACGGCGGATGGCATTTCTTGATTTTTCATTTTTAACAAGAGCTTCCATACCAAGCACCTGCTGAATAGTGCCGGAATAAACCTGAAGACGCCCGAATACCTCGCGCTGTCTGGCAGTCAGATTCTCCTTCAGAAGCAGACTTTCCAAAGCAAAGAAATTCTTGGATAGCATAAACCTGCGAATCTGAGCCTCTGTCTCACCGGAAAAACCGATTTCCTCAAACAAACCACTTAAAAATGAAGCACTTCCAATATCAATCTGAAAATCGGAAAGCCCACAGGCTCTCAGACAATCCACAACACAGGCAATCATTTCCGCATCAGCAGCCACAGAATCATCACCAAACAGCTCTGCCCCCGCATCGGTGGTCTCTTTCAGACGCAGACGGTAGCTGCGGTCATTAATAAACGTACTGCCGTTATAGCAAAGACGAACCGGCATATCGGCAGGTTCATAATACTTGGAAACACAGCGAACAATGGACGGAGTCATATCGGGCCGCAGCACCATGGTGTTGCCCTCACTGTCAATCAGTTTAAACATCTCATTGGACGCCACACTGCCCCGCTCTTTCTTAAAAATATCAAAAAACTCAAATGTAGGTGTCTCTATATCATCATATCCGTAGGAATTCATCACCTTTCGAATCCTGTTCTCAATAGACAGCTTCCGCGCACATTCCGAATTATATACATCGCGGACACCCTCCGGTGTATGCAGCATCTGTTCCATTCTGTAACATCCTTTCCCTTCTGATCATATCTCCTGAACTGTTCTTGTACCTATTCAGCAGACATTCATGCCTCTGCTGATTATGAAAAACAAAGTCTCAGACAATAACACATCTTTATCACTTTATCGTGGTAACGTGATATCACGTCAGCGTGAAATCACAGCAAACATTAGTATACCGAAAACCTTTCTTTCTGTCAAGAAGACTATTTCTTATTTTAGAAGAAAAACGATTCATTTACAAGAGTTTTTCCTGATTCATTTACAACTTATCATGAGAAATTCCGGCAACCAATTCTTTTCGGCTGAACTCCTGCTGCTGAATCTGATTGACCGATTTTTTCAGTCTCTCAGCCATTTTGTTAAAGTCCTCACATACCGGCTGAAATTCATCCTGCCTGCCATAGACGATGCAGTAGTCAAGATTACTGTCCCGAATTTCATGGACGCCATTTTTCAGAATGTCAAGGGGGCCTCTATCTTCTGAAATACAAACTTTGTTAAAAACCGATTGGTGAACAGAATAGAAAGGAAAATGGTAAAGGCAATTACGATGACGGACATTACGAGAGCAACCTTTATATTTGCATTTGTCTTTTCGCTGGTGTTTCCACCAAATATGCAAATAGCATAATCCTGAAATACCGCTCTTTCCATCATGATTTCAGGCGATAACAGAAAATCTCTGATGGAAAAAAACAGTGATGGGTGGTATAATATGCTTAACAAATTATTATGGGGAACAAAATGTACAAAAGAGTTAAAGATTTTGATGAATTGACAATCAGTGATGATTTTATGTTTGGAATCATCATGAGAGACCCTGCACTCTGCAAACCATTTCTGGAAAGGATTTTGAATATTCCTATCCGTAAAATCGAATATCCTGAATCGCAGAAAGTGATCGATATCACAGCAGACGCAAAAAGTGTGCGACTGGATATTTATGTTGAAGATGACACACATAAGGTATACAATATTGAGATGCAGACATCTTCCAACCGGAATCTGCCTAAACGGACCCGTTATTATCAGGCAATGATTGATCTGAATAATCTGGAGAAGGGAGAAGATTATCAGAATCTCTGTCCTTCTATTATTATTTTTGTCTGCCGATTTGATCCGTTTGGAAAAGATCATTATCTGTACACCTTTGAAAATATGTGTCAGCAACTTCCGGAATTGAAACTAAATGACCAGACCAGAAAGATTTTTGTTAACACAAAGGGTGGACGTGGAATAATTACTCCAGAACAGAGAGCATTGTTTGATTTTATTGATCATGGAAAGCTGTCTGATTCCTACACTCAAGAGCTGAATCAGGCAGTAAACCGTACAAAGGCAAACGAAAAATGGAGGAGGGATTATATGACCTACGCATTGAAATTAAGAGAAGAATATTCTGAAGGCCGAGCTGAGGGCCGAGCTGAGGGCCGAGCTGAAGGCCGAGCTGAAGGCCGCACAGAAGGTAAGATTGAAACCTTAATCGAATTAGTTGAAGATGGCTTCATAAGTGCGGATGAAGCAGCTTCACGGCTCAACGTATCTGTTTCCGAATTCAGAAAACTTATGGAAAAAGATAAATAGAGAATACCCCTGCTGACAAACACACAAATCAGAAAAATATCCGATTCATCTGTGATCGTCAACAGGGGGATTTTCCTTTGATCAGCTTTCTGCTCCAGTGACGGTTCAGGATATGGTGGAGGATAAACAACACAAACATCCCTGTGCCAATCCACTCATGCGCAGCTTCCCCAATCATTTCAAAAGTCATAAGAAGCAGCAGAGAGACAGTCATGGATTTCTGCCAGATCCTTTTTCAGAAGCCTGAATATCGGAAACACCAGCCCCAGTTGACTGGTTCCCAGAAGAGCGGTCAGAATCAACACATACTCGTCTATATACTGCAGAAAATAAATATCCCATCCCATAAGCAGACTCAGACCAATCAGAACAGCCGCAGAAAACAACGCTGTGAAAATAAAATAAAGAGCATTTTCAATCATTATGGAAAACATCAGCGATTTTTTCTGAAGTCCCATTACCTGATACATCCCCAGCTGTTCTTTTTGAGTCAGAATACGGGAATAAAAGCACATTCCGGATGAAAAAATACCAAATACAGCAAGGCAGATATAGTGGGTCAGTTCATATACACGGTCCCTGTCATAAAAACCATTCAGCAGACAGGGCAGTAAAATATTATCAAACACGGTCAGCTCCGGTATCAGATTAAATGATTGAAACACAAATCCAAACTTCATTCCTCTGATCCGGGCCAGCTTTTTATCCGGCATCTGATATAGATCTTGTCCACAATAATATACCTTTCCTTTAGAAGGTGCCTCAACACCACCCAGCATTCGCAAAAAGGTGGATTTACCGGATCCTCTTTTTCCCCTGATCATATAAAACCGGCCTTCATGAAATGTAAAACCCGCATCCGTAACCGCAGTGGTTCTGCCATTAGAGTAAGTTCTGCAAAGATTCACACATTGTAAAATTCCAGTTCCATTTATGTCCATCCTAATCATCTCCCTGCGGCAGTTATTATAATTCAATCAAATGCTTCAAATTCTGCTTCCATGTCATTATTCTGATTTGTTATCACATAACCTGCCAGATTCATACCTGAAATTTTTTTCAGACTGAATATTGTTGGAGGCACCTCTTTTAAAATCCCGAATTCTTCACTCCCCAGCCTTTTCCAGCACAATTTTCCGGCATCGACATAATATAATATATCTTTCTCCAGATCATAAGCATCGGATGCACCGATATTCATCAGCAATCAGATCCACATCAGGAACAATGTGGGTAGAAAGAATGATAATTTTATCTTTGGAAAGACGTAACAGAATATTCCGGAAGCGTATTCTTTCACGCGGATCCAGCCCTGCAGTTGGTTCGTCGAAAATCAACAGGGCTGGATCATTCATCAGACTCTGGGCAATCCCCAGACGCTGTTTCATCCCTCCTGAAAAGGAACGGATTTTCTGGTTCTTCTGCTCTGAAAGATTTACCATTTCCAACAGCTCTTCTGCCTGCTTCCTCCCATCCATACGTTTCATTCCTTTTAATGCCGCTACATATTCCAGAAACTCCATCGCTGAGTAATTAGGATAATATGCCATGTACTGGGGCATATAACCAATCTGAGCAAGATATTCCGGTGTGGATTTTTTCAGTTT
Source organism: Lachnospiraceae bacterium (assembly GCA_034086685.1). Lineage (GTDB taxonomy): Bacteria > Bacillota > Clostridia > Lachnospirales > Lachnospiraceae > TWA4. Next base: position 1,681 of record JAXDZY010000127.1, on the reverse strand, counting down.
TTCTCCATTCCATATCATCTCACCTGAAGTCGGCTGTATCATACCGGTTATGATTTTCATTAAAGTGGACTTTCCCGCACCATTCGGCCCCAGAAGAGCATAAATTCCGTTTTCCATCTGAAACGATACCTGATTCAATGCATAATGATGTTTATATTTTTTACTGATATTTCTCACTTCAAAGATCATTGCATTACCTCTATCAATCTTTCAGCGAAATCTCATCTGCCACATAATTCAGTTTTTCCATGGAATAACTTTGTATGAATAATGTCCCGGTCGTTTCATCATAGTCAAGAGCGCTGATCGGATCCATTTCTTTTTTGTATGAATATTCCACCGTATCTGTATTACGTCCATCCTCGTATTTCCTGATTATCGCTTTCCTTTTTCCATCCGGTCCATCCCTGTCAATAACCGTAAAAAACAGATTTTTGCTTACCGGATAAACAAACTGGCTTTCTTCTTTTGTTATCGTAGAGATCTCTTTCTTCTCCAGGTTCTGCATATCAAACAGAAGAACGGTCCCGCTTCCTTCCTTCCCATATGAGCGGACTTTATCGAAGACTACCATTTGATCTTCAACACAGGCTGCTGTGATATCCTCTTCCACACTTATTCTGACCTGTCCTGTATCCAGATCAATATAACCATAACAGTCCACGCTCTGTTCTTCCACCTCCGGAATCGTCTGTCCCTTGAATCCGATTCGTGTCTTATCTTTATTCAGAAACAGATCTTCAAAATCAACAATACAACCAACATCTGCAGCAGTTGTATAAATCACTTTCTCTTCTCCGTTCTTCAGATTTTTTACAATCAGAGGTTTTCCATCTCCATCCGGTTCCTGACTCTGGTAAACGAGTTCAGATAAATCATCCGACAGACAAACTGCTCTGTCACAATCAACCGGAAGTTTGATTTGTGATACGAACTTTCCTTCCTGTGAAAAGAAAAGATAACTGGATAATTCATGACTGAATATATAAAAACCGTCCGTGTTCACGCCTGTTTTCATATCCACACTGGAGATACGGTACTCCTGCAGATTCCGGATTCCAAGCACTTTTTTCTGTATCAGATCATAAATATCAAATGCAACAATTGCAGGAACTTCATACTCGCTTTTCACCGGTTCAGCATAAAAACGTACCACCCTGCCTTCCCCTGACACGACGCATTTTTCCATAACCGGACTTTCTGTCGATACAGAATCGGTTTCCCGTGTCATTGTATCTGGCACCTGATCTGTTCCTTTCCCATTCATGCTGGCTTTATTACAGGCACAGCATAAAAATACTGCATTAAGAATAACAACTAACAGATATATTTTTTTCATACTTTTTTCTTACTCCCGGCTGTTTATTTCCGGATATAATACGAACTGCTCTTTGCCCAGTCTCCATCAGAATCCAGGGGAATCGCCATAACATAAAAATCTTTTCCTGCAGGAATATCCTTGAGACTTATGTCATACGACGTTTCCTGCCCTTTTTTTACAGAAATATCATAATAACTTTTTCCATTTATTTTCAAAAGTTCACCAGTTTACAACTTTTATAAATAGCTGCCCTTTTGCTGAATAAGCCGTTTAAGGGCTTTTACAACGGCATTTGATTTTATACTGTTTTCGATGTTTTGCACGAAAGCAGCCAAAAATACTTCTGTCCGGATCTGCTCA
>JAXDZY010000073.1:0-11177 GCA_034086685.1 Lachnospiraceae bacterium | reverse complement strand
TGCTCCCAGAGGGAACCCAAAAGTTGGAAATCCATGATCCTCAACGATGAAGTTTCAGCGAATTCCATCATGAAACGTGCTACCAAACACTACACGGTGATTATTAATTCCAAAGGAACAGATTAAATTTACCCCGGCCGCTGGCCAGCGCCGGGCGACCGCTCTCAAACGCATCTGCGGCCGTTCGCGACCGCAGATTGCACCCATTGTGCATCTGCCGGATTTTTTATGAATTTGTGTATATAGTCTGTTTAAAATTGTACAACAAACAAACCCTGTTCCCTGATCATCCCGCAAACCAAAACGTTCGCTATTCCTCACTCATCATTCAAACACTAAAAAAGCCCGCAGATTCTTGATTTCTCAAGAACCTGCGGGCTTCACTTAGCCTATATTGGCACTATTTCAGAAATTATTCAATAATAGATACAACAGAACCTGAACCTACAGTACGTCCACCTTCACGGAAACGGAGCGGTGTTTTACATTGTTTTTTCAGTGGTTTCTGGTTCATATATTCTTGAATAATGGACTTTTTTTATATGTTTTCTGTAGTTATTTCATTTTTTGTTATCATGGTGTTATCAGCAATATATCTATTCATTACATTTTATTTGTATGCACACCTTAAATCCATTAAAATGTGTGCCCGTCGGACGCACAAACTCCCACTTTCTCCATGATATTTCTTTTCATTTTATTTAAATACAGAACAACTTCTGTATCCATCGTCATATATTCGCTCTCTTTTACACGAATCAGATCCATGGAATTTATTACACTGTCCGAATCCATAGCAGAACCTGTCCTCATATAAGAAAACAGAGGACCCATAAAATACAATTCTCTCTGGCCATTTACCTGAAAATCGGATGCCCTGGCAAAAACCAGATATGGATAGTCCGGATACATGATATTCAGATATCCATAATAATTATAATAACTTCCGGTTTCATTCGGTGCAATCGCCCATGCACTGTATGCAGTACAATACTGATCCTGATTGACAAATTCAGATCCTTTATATACTTCTTTTATGCAGATTTCCATTCCGATCGAATCTGCATTCAGCGAGATTTTTCCGGTGGGGATAACTTCTGCAATTACATCCGCATTCACACATTCTTCTGTCAGGTTTTCCAGATTTTCTTCTATATAGGAAATTACGCCGCCGTCGTTTTTATCCCGTATCGTATCCAAAGTATACACTATATTGATCTGATTCAGATCGGAAAGATTATCTGCATTTTTTATTTGATGAAGATCTGTACGAATCTGATTAAAGCTGCTGCAGACTGCATATAAAATACCTGCACAGATCAGGATTCCTGAAATCACGCTAAACACGTATCTCTTTAAGAGAAACGCTTTCCGATTCGGGTTCTTTTTTCGTTCCTTCTGCTCGAAAAATCTCATCTAAAGTCCCTCTTTCATTTCAGATACCGTTTTATTGGAAACATGATAAATCCGATGACAGATCTGTGCCAGATCCTCTTCAATATGGGTTGACAGCAGAACGATCTTTCCCTGTGAGGCTTCTTCACAAATAAGATCGAGAAACAGCTTTTTTCCATCCGGATCCAGACCATTGGTCGGTTCATCCAGTATGAGTATTTCCGGATTTTCCATAATGGCCTGTGCCATCATAAGTCTCTGTTTCATTCCCAGAGAATACTCTTTAAACAGTCTGCCATCCTCCGGATCCAGGCCGACCTTTGTAATTGCTTTTTTTATTTCTTCCGCACCGATTACTTTTCGGATGGAAGCCAGAGAAGCCAGATTTTCATAACCGGTAAGATCTGGAAACAAAGACGAATTTTCGATCATGAGTCCAATCACAGGGTCTGCATCTTTCCACAACTGTTTGCCATCGTACAACACACGACCTTTATCCGGAAAAATCAATCCGGCAGTCACACGGAACAGCATCGTTTTACCGGATCCGTTTTCTCCTTTAAAGCCAACAATTTCTCCACTGGCAGCATGAAAGGATACATCACACAGAATCTGTTTTCTCTTTATCTTTTTACTGACTTCCATCATTGTAAGTTCATGTTTTTTCTGCACATCTATTACCTCCTGCAATGAATCTTTCTGAATCATGAAAATCACAGTGCTCTGTTCAGATCATTGTATCCTGATGAACAATATCGTATCTTGCATACTGCCGGATTACCAATACATTTTCGATGAGCAGAATACCTGCATTGATCAGCAGCTTTATTACGGCATCACCGCTAAATGCTGAATGAAATGTAATAGAAAGGGGATTCAGAATGTTGATCATGACACCTTCATTCTGCTGAAGGATAATACAGATAAGAATCATTACCGCTGCAAAACTGCATCCAATGACCTCTCCCAGGGATAATACCACAAAATTGGATAACAATACAAATATCCATATTGTTTCTGCCGCATAGACCATCACATACAAAAATGTAAGAACAGAGGAAACGGAAAACATCTCCCCTGTATTGAACAGACCGATAACCAACAATGTAATACCATATGACAGCGTCATCATTATAACCCAGCCTGCTGCTCCGATACTTCTTTTTGTAAAAAACTGCAGACGCTTATGATTTCTGCCAAACAGATACACAGCAGAACAGGCATATGGTTCCCACATATAAGCTCCCAGTACAAAAAGGCTCAGAAACAGAATCCACATGGATCGTATGATTTCCATGAAAGAGTACCTTTTTCCAGGACATAATTTCAGCATAAAATCCCGCCAGATATATTCTGCAAGATTTTCCCCACCAGATGTCAGAAACACATCTGTCAGATGGTCTGCTGTACATAGTACGAACACCAGCAGACAGACTGCCAGATACTTTTTCTTTCCTTCCTTATTTCTCAAAATACACTATTCTCCAGCAAGAATTTTTTCTTCAGATCTGATTATATATATCAATAAAACAGTACAAATTACAGCTATGATCGCCAGAAAAACAAGAAAATATACAAATGACATTCCAGACAGAGAACCGAATGGCTGCAGATAGGAAAATACATTGTAATTAAAGTATTTGATATTCGGATCTTCCATGGCTCTTTCGTACATAACACTATCTACCGAAGATAATATCTGCCAGATCAGGAAACAGGGAAGAAAAAGCAGCAGTCGGCCTTTTCTGATCAGAAATGAAAGACATAAAGCCAGACATCCGATTGCGGCTGCAAATACAATTGTCAGCAGAAGCATCCACAGATGAAACAGCCATCGATTATTGACATACAAATCTCCAAAAAGAATATGTGGATAATCTGTTTGGTAAAGAAGACTTTCTCCCATCAGAAATTCATCACGATATACTCTGCTGACCCAGTACATGGAATGTTCATTATGAGGAAACCAGAACCAGCACAGCACATAATTCAGTAACAGCGGAATTCCTGTCACCATTGCATTCCCTGCTGCTGTAACAAACAGTTTGGAAATAAAATAGTCAGAACGATTGCTTCGCATCAGTATGGGAATCAGATTTCCATTCTTCACTTCCTTAATGTATGATGTTGAAAATGGCATCACGGTAACAATAAAAAGCAGTCCGCCCCAGAAAATCCAGTTTATACTGTAATTCGTACAGAAATACCATTCTGCATCATATAGATAATCCGATGTCTGTCCGGAAGCGTCTTTGACAGCTACATAGAAACTGCCGACAGAAAAAACGGTCATCAATAAAAAACTTAATTGAAATTCCCAGCTGCGCAGCATCTGTTTAAATTGTAATTGAAATGTTTTCATTATCATTCCTTCAGCAATTAAATTCATTCAATCGTTACAACCTTATAAAAAAGGGCATAAAAATGGTAAATCTATAACAACTTATTCCATCATTTCATCAAAATTTTTTCTCTTAATCAATACATTGAAATCACTCCTTGAAAATTTTATCACGCACTTGGAAAATTTAATTAATAATATTTTCCACTTTCTATGTATCTAAATATTATCATATCAATATATTTTTTGTCAATGTCTTACTCCGGATACCGATGTATTTATTTTTTTATTTATATGTGATATTATGATACTGAGGTGGAAATTATGGCTTTTAAAGATAATGTCAAAAAGGGAACCACTGAATTATTGGTGCTATCCCTTTTGAATAAGGAAGATATGTACGGTTACCAGATTTGCCAGATGCTTGCTGAAAAAAGTAATCATATCTATATGATTTCAGAGGGCTCGCTCTATCCTATTTTGTATAGACTATCTCAAGCAGGTTATGTTACCGAACGTGTGGAATTGGTAAAACGCAGATCCAGAGTTTACTATCATCTTGAAGAATCTGGTCAAAAGTATTTTCAACAATGTTTAAGTGAATATCGTATGCTGATTTCCAGCATATCAGAAATTTTAGGAGAGAGCGAATAATGGATGCAATTGAGAAAAAATACATTAAAATGGTAAAAAAATGCTTGCCATTACGCACCGATAACAGAAAAGAAATTATTAATATTATCCAAAAAGGGATTCATGACTATATTCTTGACTACCAGATTACAGATTACAACTCACTGATTACTGGTTTTGGTAGCCCTCAGGAAATTGTAGATCATTACATTGATGAATCACCAAGTCAGTTACGATTGCAGAGAAACACGTTTACTTTACTGATTATGGTATTCGCAATTCTGTTAACCTGTTCAATTTCAATCGCAGTTTCATACTATTATTATGATAATACACCGAGCTATATTATCGAAGAATCACCTGTAAAAATTGAAACTTTACCCAATGAATTCTAAGGAGGATTTATGCACAAATTTTTTTCATTTATTACATTTTTATCAGTTTTATTGACTTGCTTTCACTCATCTATAATTTCAAAAGCGGCCAATTCTGATGTCGTCTATTTGGATGATGGGTATTATATTATTACAGAAGAAATACGATATTCTTCGGTTCTTTCCGAAATTACTACGTATTCTACAACAACTCAAAATGCTTCCAAAACCAGCCGCTTGTATGACACAAATGATCAGCTTATTGCTACATTTACAGTATACGGTTCTTTCTCCATTAACAACGGAATCAGTGTAAAATGCACAGATGCTACTTACAGCCAATCTGTTTCAAGCAGCAAATGGAAATTTTTATCAGCGACAATTAGCCGAAATAACACATCTATAAATACTGCATCTGCAGTCGGAACAGGAATGTTTAAAAATGTAAATACTGGAAAACAGGTTGATATTTCAGTTACTCTTTCCTGTTCAAAAACAGGAGTTCTGTCATAACTTTACAATTAATACTATAAGCATATTTCGTAAACCAATGAGGAGTTGTTTTTTACAACTCCCATTGGCTATACGATTTATCTTACATCTTCCTGTCTGTGTTTAATATTGCTCCGCTTCGTTTCTCTTTCCTGTGCTTTTGCTTTCTCCACAATTTCCTCCACTTCCCGGTCTCCCAGTACCCTTTTCACCCGTTCATAATCAGCTACCTTTCCCCGCAGCATCTTATTCTCATCCGTTATTTCAGAAAGTCTTTTTGACAGATTTTCCACTTTATCCATGGCCTGATTATACAGAAGCTGCAGTTTTCCCTGCCTCCTGCAGATATCCAGATAGGAGCCATATACCGAACGCAGTACCTGTACCAGCTTTTTCACCAGTGGTTTTGCTTTTTTATCCCGGTATGATCTGCCGGTCTCCAGTGTCCCTGCTTCCGGAAGCAGCTGATCCGGGTCTGAAGAGTATTCTGCTGCAAAGCGTTCCATCTCTTTGATTTCCGGTGCCAGCTCTTTCAGCTTCTTTTGATATTGTTCCGCCCGTTTCCCGGCTGTCTCTGTTTCCTTTTGCTTTTGATCACAGTTCTTTTTCAGTTCCTGCAGTTCTTCCTCCGCCTGAACCATCTGATCCTGCAGCGTTTGATTGATTGATTCAAAAGTAGCTTTCTGTTCTTCCAGTTCCCCTACTTCTCTGGCACGTTCCTGTTTTTTATAATCCAGAACTGACAGATGCTCTTCATGTGTGCCCTTTTTCTCCCATCCAATATCATATTTCGCCATAACTGCGGAAAGTTGTTCTTTCTCAGCATCGGACCACTGGTTCCATTCCGTCCGGCTTTTCGTTCCTCCTTTGAATCCCAGTTCTCCCAGGGCCTGCTTCAGGGATACCCTCGTATCCATTCCCTTTCCCTTCCATCCGTTGATATAAGGGACAAAATCAATATGGAGGTGAGGTGTCGCTTCGTCCATGTGAAGATATGCACCAAATACACGCAGCGTTGGATTTCTTTCCTGAAACCCCCGGAAATATTCATCCAGTATCTGTTCTGCAAGCCTGCCGTTTTCCGTCATCGCTCCCATATCATCCTTATTTCCGATCTGAATGATTAGCTCATGAAACGGTTTCTCCTGCTTACCCGTATCAATCTTTCTATAATAGTCTTTGATACAGCGGTCTTTCCGGGTCTGCCTGGCATTGTATCTGGCAACTGCATCATCAAATAATTCATGATATACTGCCTTAACATCTTCATTCACATATACCCTGTTTAAATGTGTCCGTGTACAGTCTACATTTTCGGCAATGAATTTACGGGAATTATGATTGACAGAGCCTTCTCCCATCATTGCACTGATTGTTCTTTTCAATATGCTTTCTCTCCTCCTTGTCTGATGCCGGATACGGCAAAAAAGAAATTCACTCCGGGTACGTCGGGTTCTGTTACTCTTGCCAAGAGTAACGCAAAAGCACTTTTGACAGCCGTCCCGTCCATCAAAAGTACCTTTGCGCCCTGCCGGGGGCTTCACCTCCCTCCGGTCGGTGTCTCAGGTACCTGCCCCTCTTTGTTCAGTATGCGGGGGGATTCTGCCCGCCGGTCATGCGGCGGCGGCACTCCTATATCCTTGCCCGGATATATTCCAGATTCCCACGATAGGGAGTCCCCACCAGATACCAGTTCCGGGCAATATCCATTTCCATTCTGGTTTTCACCCATTTATCATCTACCATCACTTCCAGACACTCACCACAGTGAAAGCCCGTATCCAGCCACAGATCCATTGCAAGTAAACCGTATCTGCCGTTTCTGCTGTTATATCCCAGTCTTCCTTCTCTCATTTGATGCAGCTCCTTTCCGATCAAAATCATTTACTCTTTTCCTGTTCATGTTATTTACAGGAGCGTGACACGCACCTGTTTCCTATCATCAGGAAAATCACCAGCGGAATTTTTCCGAAATCCCACGTTTATTCAGATATTCCATGCGGGCTTTTTCCCGCTCTGCTTCTGTTGAGGCAGTTTTATACTTTCCATACAGTTCACGTCTCACCATCGCATCCAGTTTGTCTCCCAGCATCTGTTTAATTGCATCCTCATTGCTGTTATCCTGAACCAGATGGTATTGCAGTAAAGCTATAAATAAATCATATGAAATCTGTACGTTTTTCATCGTTTCTTTTCCTTTCCGTGACGGTTGTGACGATGGTGACGATATTTTGCATATCGCTTCTGCCGTCTCAAATACCGTCACAACCGTCACATATCGTCACGTTTCTTTGGAAACAAGCAGCAGACTCACAAGTCTGCCATTGTGGCTTCGTTTGTTTTCATACCTGATGCCGTATTCATTGAAAAGACGTTCTGCACTTATATTTAATTTTCTTGTCAGTACGTTTGCAGGCATATTTGCTTCCGGTATTTTTTCCAGTAACTCAGAGGGACTTCCGCTCCATTGGGGAACTTCGTCCGTCACCAGCTGCGATACAGCTTCCAGTATGGGATCAGGCGGAGACTTCCAAAGTTCTGTCTCCATCTTTTTCAGGTTCCAGATACACCGTTCCCGGTCAAATTCAAGAGTTATCTCCAGATCCGGCTGGTCACGCCCAACAATATCCATAACAGCTGTATTATCCGTGCGTTTTTTCTTCTGCATGATGAAGGCTCCATCTGCTGCTCCCAGAAGGCCATTGGTGCCGGAAATCATGTCAAAACTGTCATCCGATTCCATTTTTCTGGTATGATGAACCACCAACAGACAAATATTATATTTATCGCTGAATGCTTTCAGTTTTGTGACAATCTCATAATCACTGGCATAGCTGTAACGGTCACCGCCAATCTCCCGGATTTTCTGCAGGGTGTCAATGATGATCAGACGGATATCCGGATGCATCTTCATGAAATTCTCCAACTGCCGGTCGAGACCTTCATTCAATGTCTTCGCCTGTGTTGCAAAGTAAAATGAATCACTGCTTTCGACTCCGAACATCCGGGAAAGCCGTTTCTGCAGTCTGGCATAAACATCTTCGAGTGCCAGATACAGCACCGTTCCCTGATACACCCGGTATCCCCATAAAGGGGCTCCTGTTGCTACATGATAACCAAGCTGCGCCATAAAGAATGATTTGCCTACTTTGGGAGCACCTGCGAAAAGGTAGATGCCTGTATAAAGAAATCCATCAACCACCGGTATTTTGGGGGAATAAACAGTATCATATAATTCTGTCATGGAAACTGTTTTCAGATCCCCATGCCCGGATTTCTCCGGGCAGTCTGCAGTATTTTTACCATTTTCTGAAATTTCCTGTTTACCTGACCGTGGCATATCTGTTATAATGTTTCTGCGAAATTTTTTAAGCGGCTGTTCAGCATCTGCGCCAACAGATGCATCCTGAACAGTCGTTTTTTTATCCTCTGCCATCTAACATTCCTCCTTTCGTTTTTCATCCAGCATATCTGCTATCTCTTTCTGCTGGGAAGGATATAAATGTCCATAGGTGTTCAGTGTAATTTTAATGTCTTTATGCCCCAGCCTTTCTTTGATGATCAGAGGCTGTACCCCCTGCTTGATCAGATAGGCCACATGGCTGTGCCGTAATGCATGGACACGGATTTCTTTCACTCCTGACAGCCTGATATACTTTTTCATACGCTTTTGAAGCGTTCTTGCGACAATGGGAAACAATCTTTCCTCTTCCGGTATCCCATAATGCTGGTAGATATACGCTTTCATTTCTTCTTTCAGAAAATTCGGGATCGTAATGGTTCGAATTGAAGTATCCGTCTTTGGAACAGTAATAACATCTTTTCCATCCATCCGCTGGTAAGTCTTCGTTATATGGAGCAGATTATTTTCCAGATCAATATCTGCCGGAGTCAGTGCCAGCAGTTCTCCTTCACGAATCCCTGTCCAGAAGAGGATTTCAAACATCATATGAGTGTCACTTTCATCTACCGATGCGATGAATTTATCGTATTCCGCTTTTGTCCAGAAATCCAGACGGTCTGCATCCGCCTTCCCCATGCGCCTTACTTTTTTACAGGGATTTTTCTGCAGATTGTAAATTCTCTCCGCATGATTGAACAGTGCATTCAGCTGATTCTGCAGCATCCGCTCATAGGTCTTGCTGAGACCCTTTTCATGAACGGTATTCTGCCACTGAATAATCTCCGCAGGAGTGATTTCATTCATCTTTCTTTCAGCGAAATAAGGAAGAATATGCTTATTGATCATGTGCTTTTTGTTTCTGACAGAACTTTTCTTCAATTCATTCTTTTTATCCTCAAAATAAATCTCCACAAAACTGCCGATCTGCATATCCATGTCAGCTGCAACTGTTCTTTTGAACTCATTCTCAAACTTTACAGCTTCTTTCTTTGTCCGGAATCCCCGTTTCATCTTCTGCTTTTTCTTTCCGGTCCAGTCGATATACCGGAATATAACATACCATGTTCCCTGCTTTTCATCTTTGTAAGCGGACATATCTGATCTCCTTTCCTTTATACAGGTAATCGTGTGTATCCATAAAATTTTGTTTCCCAATAAGGTCTTGGGATTTTACCACGAATTGACTTATACCCATCTTTTTCCAGCTCTTCATTCAACTGTCGGAGAATAGCATAAGCCTTACCTTTTTTGACGCCAAGTTCATTCATTACATCATAAACATCCATCATATACTTATTTTCCATTTTGTTCTCCTTTCCATTCACAAAAGTGAATTTTATTATGTCCACAGTATAATTCACTTTTGTGAATTTGTCAATATACTTTTGCGAATCTTTTTTGTATTTTTTATCGAGTATTTTTTCTTTCCTATCATTCACTTTTGTGATAAAATAGAGACACAAAATATCTATAAAGGAGGTTTTCCTGATGATTGGTGAAAAAATCCGTGCTTACCGGGAATTTCGGGGGCTAAGCCAGGTGCAGCTTGCAGAATTATCAGGTATCAATGTGGGAACGATACGAAAATATGAATTGGGCATCAGAAATCCCAAGCCGGATCAGCTGGAAAAAATCGCTTCTGCACTGGGACTGAACGTAAGTATTTTTCTTGATTTTAATATAGAAACAGTGGGAGATGTACTTGCGCTTCTTTTTGCAATTGATGATTCGGTAGATCTGGCTTTATCCCCTGTGGATTCTGTGGATAACACGGCCGGTACCGTTGGATTCACGTTCAAAAATCCAACCCTTCAGGATTTTATCCGGAAATGGTGCCAGTTTAAAAATGTTTACGAGAAAGATAAAACAGAAATCCTTGCTATCGAAGATGAACAGAAGCGCAGGGAAGAAATGAAAAAGCTGGAAGCTGTACAGGAAGAATGGAAGCTCCGGGCCATGGGTACAACCATTGGCTGCCATACGATTGTAAAGAAAGGAACGGAAGGAAAGGCTGTCAAAGTCTATGATCTTACTTAAGAACCACAGATTCTGTTATCATATTGTTATCACAGGCATCTGCAGAAGAATGAAAACTCAGTCACCTGCAGTCCCCATTCGTTATTATTTCCATATCCGCAGAAACGTCAAAACCCCGGAGACATAAGCCTCCGGGGTCGTTTTATAAGTTTATTATGATAACAAACTATAATTATTCAATAATAGATACAACAGAACCTGAACCTACAGTACGTCCACCTTCACGGATAGCGAATTTAAGACCCTGTTCCATAGCGATGGGGTGGATCAGTTCGATTGTCATTTCTACGTTATCACCAGGCATGCACATTTCTGTACCTTCGGGAAGGTTGATAACACCTGTTACGTCAGTTGTACGGAAGTAGAACTGAGGTCTGTAGTTGTTGAAGAAAGGAGTATGACGTCCACCTTCATCTTTAGACAGAACGTAAACCTGAGCTGTGAATTTTGTATGGCATGTTACAGAGCCGGGTTTTGCAAGAACCTGTCCTCTTTCGATTTC